>NZ_JAVVLT010000015.1:0-92026 GCF_036224885.1 Marinobacter sp. OP 3.4 | reverse complement strand
CGATAGCCTCATTATAACCAATATGAGTCAGCGAATTAACCGAACGGCACACTAGGGAGCCCCCTATCGCGTAACACACCTGCGCCACGCATGTGGCGTCAGGTGCTGTGTATTGTTATGAGCCTGTCACGATGATGATCATAAGCATCAACACGGCAACTACTGACCATAAAAAAAATTTCGCTAATGGTCTGCTCGTGTGATTCACCTCATTACGAAACTGTTCGCCATACTCTCTGGCTTCTACATCACTCAATTCGGCACAATGAAGACACTCAGAATATTTAGATGGATAATAAAGCCCGCATCGAGGGCAATGCACTCCATCTACCCCTGAATAATATGGAAATCCACCTCCATCCCCTTCCATGACTACTCCTCATAACCAATGAGCAATGGCGATCTACTTCCTCTGCCAGGCCGTTAATTCAGCAATAGTATGCTGATACTTCCGGGCCGTTTCGGGGATCACAAAGGGAACATCCACCGGGTCCCGCATCAGCTCAAAGTGGGGCGCCAGGATCTCCTTCATGCCATCGAGCACTGTGAACGGCTGACCATTGCGCTGGAAGCCGCCTATCCATTTCGTCCGGGGGGTGAATTCCTCCAGCAGTGTATACGGGGAGCTGATTACCAGTACCCCCCTGTCATTCAACAGTTGATGCACACCGGACAGGAAAGCCCCGGGGTCCTGCAGGCGGTCGATCAGGTTGCCGGCGAAGACCAGATCGAAACCACGGTACGCCGGTCCCAGGTTACAGGCATCCGCCACCTCGAAGGTCGCCCGGTCCGCATGCTTGGCTAGGTTGTGGGCCTCCAGGCTCGCCACCGCCGTTTCCCCCAGCTCCCCCTGCGCCCGCAGGAAATACTCCACCTGACCATGAGTCTTCAGGGTGTTGGCGGCATCGATAAACCGCTGTGACAGATCCAGTGCCACCACCTCGTCAAAGATACGGGTCAGTTCAAAACTGGTGCGACCGACAGCGCAGCCCAGGTCCAGGGCCCGGTTCTTGTCCCGGCCCGCCATGACCTCCAGGCAGGTGCTCGCGCACCGGGCCGGATAGTTACCGACGCCGAAATGGCTGTCGCCGTAATGGAAGGCCAGGTACTGCCCCAGCAATTCGTCGGTTTCGTAGACACTCATGGGCGAACCCTCCGGGTTGCTCGGGTATCACACCGCACAGGTGCGGAACCCGGTGTAGACATCGTTGCGCTGGGGCAGATAGGCCTGTCGGTAGGTGCCACGGATCAGCATGGATGACGTGGCGCAACCTCCGCCCCGGGTGACCTTGTGGTCCCCAAACTGGAGCGTAGACATAAACGGATACATGTCCACCCGGAACCCGTCGTAGGGCAGGAACTGATCACTGGTCCACTCCCAGGCGGTGCCGATCATCTGGCGACAGCCAAACGGGCTTTCCCCCGCCGGCAGGGCGCTCACCGATTGCCGGCCCATGCCGGTGGCGTCCATATCCGCCCGCTCCGGTGTGGGTGGTTCGTTGCCCCAGGGGAACCGGCGGAAGGGTTCACCGGGGCGGTTGCCCAGGGCGGCCACTTCCCACTCCGCTTCCGTGGGCAGGCGGCGACCGGCCCAGTGGCACCAGGCTTCCGCCTCCCAGTAGGAAATATGGATGACCGGGGCGTTCGGGTCCAGGGGGCACCAGTGGTCGAACAGGCGCTGTTGCCACTGGCCATCGTGCCACCGCCAGTAAAGCGGATGCCGGGGCGCTTGCATGACCGGCTCGGACTCACCATGCACCAGCGCCACATCCACTTCCGTCTGCAGCCACTTGCGACCGCCAAAGGACCAGAGTTCCGGACGGCGGTAGCCGCCGTCCTCCACGAACTCCAGGAACTGGCCGTTGCTCACCGGGCTGCGGGCAATCCGAAAGGCGTCCAGGGTCACGTCATGGCGGGGTTTCTCGCCGTCGAAGGCAAAGTCCTCACGGGCAAACACCTCCGACTCGCCGGGCATACCGATCCGCCAGGTACCCGCGGGAATCTCCGCGTCCCCCAGGGACTCGCAACGGCCTGACAAGCTGTCGGAGCGGGGATCCGTGACCGCCGGCGGCGCGGGATAACCCACGGTCTGCCGGCACCAGGTCATGGATTCGATGTGCATGTGCTGGTGGTAGATGGCATAGCGGTAGAGGTAGAGCGCCTGTTCATCCAGCGGCTGCTCCCGGATGCGCCGGGCAATGCGGTCATAGATGGTGAGCATGTAGTTGCGCGTCTGCTCCCGCCCGGGGAAGAGTTCCCGGCTCCAGCGATCCCGGTGATCGATGTGGAAGGAATCCCACAGGTCGTCCATGGACGGATCATAGCTCGGGGTGCCGTCCAGCAGGTTGAGGACAAATACCTCGTAGAAGAAGGATGAGTGCCCCATCTCCCAGAGCGGTGGGTTCACGCCGGGGTGGTAGGGCACCTGGAGCTGGTCATCACCCAGGGTATCCACCAGCGCCAGGGTTCGCTCACGGGTCTCTTCCAGAAGCCCCAGAAGTTCATCTTTCCGGGCGATGCCAGTTACCGTCATGCTCCCTCTCTTTCAATGATATCAGTGTCTCCAGTTTAGGCGACTGTGGCACCCCGTGCGTGAGCGGTAACGCCGATTTTTGCACGGAAATGCCCTGCTGACTGTCCAGTTATTTTACACGCCGCAACCAACGTCATCTTTGTGACCAACTTAACACATTAAGCGAGAAGCAGTTCTCAAAAGGTGGCACGTAACCTGTTTGTCTCCGGCATCGACCCGACGCCCAGGCCACTCCTGTCGGGTCAGACGTTGTCCGGTATCCACCAATAACAATGGCCAGCCGGGCCATGGCATCACGGACCGAAGACGCCAACCATGACAACAAGACGCGCCCTGACCTGGCTGACCGCAGGTGACAACCGTGTCGTACCACCGGCCACACTGACCTCCCGGTGGCAGGTGCATCAACTGGACTATACGGCCAGGCCGCCGTCTGGCCTACCGCAACGACACCACAGCCATGTCGGCATTCTGGACTTGAGCGATTACCCGCAGGACACCGGCGCCCCCTTCCTCGAACGCTGGATCGCCCAGTCCGGCACAACGTTCTGGATCGGCATCCTGCCCGGACCGCCGGCCGCCAACCCACACCTGGGCTACCTCACCTCACTCCACTGCTCCGACTACCACACAGTGCCCATCGACTGGGACCGGCTGGCCCTGGCCGTCGGACATTTCTGGGGCATGGCTCAACTGCGGCAGGATATTCCACAGACCTCCCGCAACGACTACCAGCAGATTGCCCTGACCGGGGTATCGGAGGCCATACGCCAGGCCACCGCACGGCTCAAGAGCTTCGCACGGACGTCGGAACCGGTGTTGATATACGGCGACAGTGGCACCGGCAAGGAAGCCGCCGCCCGCTTTGTACACGATCACTCGCTGGTTCGCCATGGACCGCTGGTGGTCATCAATTGCGCCGCCCTGCCCTCTTCCCTGACCCAGAGCGAGCTGTTCGGCCATGAAAAGGGTGCCTTCACCAACGCCACGGAACCCCGGGTTGGTCGTCTTGAAACGGCGGATGGAGGCAGCTTGCTGCTTCTCGGCATCGATGAACTGTCCCTGCAACAGCAGTCGTCACTGTTGCGGTTCCTCCAGGAGGGGATCGTGGAGCGGGTGGGCTCCAACAATCCCAGACAGGTCCGTGTCCGGATTATTGCCACCGCCTCCACCGCCCTGCCGGAACTGGTACACCAGGGCCGCTTCCGTATTGATGTGCTCTTCAGGCTCGGAGAGATGTCAGTAAGGCTGCCCCGATTGAAAGAGCGCCCGGAAGACATACCACTGCTGGCGGAACAGTTACTGGCACGCCTGCCACCGAACCTGCCCTCAAAGCATCTCAGCCCTGCCGCCATCCAGCAACTGATGGCCCATTCCTGGCCGGGTAACCTGCGCGAGTTGCAGAACCGTCTGCGCCAAGCCCTGCTACTTAGCGGGAATGCCCGGATCGAGCCCATGGACCTGGCATTTCATGACGTCTCGGACGATGTCCATGACCAGCACGATCTCAGCCTGGCCCGGTTCCGGGAACGGGCGGAACGGCAGGCCCTCCATTGCAGCCTGGCCCTGTCGCGCCAGAATGTTTCCGCCGCGGCACGGCTGCTGCGGATTTCCCGGGCGTCCCTCTATCGCCTGATCGACAAGTATCAGGCGTCAGCGTCGGACACCATCCACACACCCCCCACTACCGGACGTTACAGCCGTCGGTAAGGAACCGTCATGCATACACTAAAACAGGTGTCTCTTTTCATGACCCTGGGCCTGCTACCCGCCGTGGCCCTGAGCCAGGAGGAACCGCAGGAAACCACCGTGGGCGAGGATGCCCGGCGGGTTGCCGCCGAGCAGGCCTCCGATGTCGCCTCCATCACCTACGACCGGGGCATTGTCACCTCACCGGGGCGGGTGACCCTGGAGCCGTCATTGTCCTATGCCCACAGCAATTCCACCGTGGTGGCCGTCGAGGGTTACACGGTGATACCCGCACTATTGGTGGGGCTGATCAATATCTCGGAAGTACAGCGGGATATCCTGACCGGAGCCGTGTCCATGAAATATGGCTTCACCAGCCGGTTCGAGGCGGGTGTGCGGGTTCCCTACCTGATCATCAACGAAGACCTGAGGGAGCGGGAGGTGTTCGAGGGCACACCGGTGGACACGGTCCGGGAATCCTCCGGTGAGGGGCTGGGGGACGTCGAGGTGTCCGCCCGTTACCAGCTCAACGACGGCCTTGATGGCTGGCCCTATATCATCGGCAGCCTGCGGGTCAAGGCACCAACGGGGGAAGGTCCCTATGACGTTCCCCAGCGGATTGTCCGTGACAGCGACGGCAACCCGATCGGGGTGGAACTCAGGGAGCGTCCGACCGGCTCGGGCTACTGGGCCGTGGAGCCGGGTTTTTCGTTTATCTATCCCACCGACCCGGCGGTACTGTTCGGTAACCTGAGCTACGTCTGGACCATGGAGGAGGACGAGGAGCCGGAAAACGGCGGCACCATCGACCCCGGGGACGTGATCCGCTTCGGCTTCGGCATGGGGTTCGCCTTCAACGAGCGCACCTCCTTCAGCCTGGGGTACGACCATTCGATTATCGAGGACGCCGACTATGAAGTGGATAACAGTCTGCTGGATGCCCGCTTCGACCGGGTCCACGTGGGGTCACTGACGTTCGGGCTGTCCCAGCGGCTGACCACGGACACCACCCTGAGCACGACGGTCAGTGTTGGGGTCACGGAAAACGCGCCCAACGCCGAGATCACCCTGCGCCTGCCCATCAACCTCTGAGGCGCGGCCAGATGACGGAGCCACTGAGAGCCTTGAGAGCAAGGCGGGGTGGCGAAGGTTTGGTGGTGCCAAATCGAGCCGGCGCAACGCGGCTATCAAGGCTCTCAGCGGCTCAGGAAGTGGTTCAGGTGATCCCCCAGGTGCTGGGGTACCCTGTACCTGTCGCCCAGGTTGTTCAGTTCGATATTGAGCTGGTGGATATTCTGGATCACCGTGTCATTGAGAGTGTTCTGGATGACGGTTGTCCAGCCATCCGTACCGTTGCCAAGGTTGGTGGCCACCCGTGACCCACCGGACGAATCCGGTTTCAGGATCTGAACCACCGTCTCCACGGTATGATCGACGCCACGCCCCCGCATCTGCTGGTTCAGGTTGGGGATGGTCAGCCGGTTGACGATCATCTCCTGGCCATCAATCGACACAATCTGGTCCAGTCCGATGGCGATTTCCAGGCCGTCCTGGAGAAATCCGCCGCGCAGCTGGTCCAGTTCCTCGTCCGCCAGGGGGACCCCGAACAGGGCCCCTTCCTCCGGCAGCCGGTCCGCGGACCAGGCCGAGGCGGGTAGCACCACTCCGGCAACCAGCAGCCAGCACCATTGTTTCAGGTCCATGGTCACCACTCCCTCGATGAAGGCCAGTAAGGCAAGGTATGGGCACCGGGCAACTCCCGGAACCCCCGTTCCACCGGCGCCCTGGCCAGATCCGGCCAGTCGCCGTCCCCCAGGAACGAGGCACGCCCCTGTTGCAGGTGACTGCGGATCACAAAGGCCGTGCCATCCCAGTACTCGTCGAACTGGTGTCGGCTGTAGGCCTTGAGGCCCCTCGCCGGGTCACCCACCAGCACTTCCCGGTCACTGATCCCCTTGATCACCACGAAATGACGGAAGCCATGGACATTGAGCAATACGATAACCGGCAGCCGCACCTGTTCCCGCAAGTCCGCCAGGGGCATGCGGAAGCCGTCCGCCAGGAAACCCTCCATCTCCAGGTAACGCTTCATGTCCAGCATGGAGAACCCTTCGCGACGGACCTTCTCTTCGTCCGCGACGGCAAACATGGAGCGGAACACCTCCTGCTCCGACACCGGATGGCCGTAGTGGTGGGACAACAGGGACGCCACGGCCGCGGACCCGCAGCTGAAGTCATACTGCTGGCGTATCACCTGGTCGAAGCGTTTCTCCTGGAAACTGTCCACCGGGATGGAAAGATGCCCGCCGATAGCGGGTACACTCACCGAACCAGCCTGGACCTGAGGCCAGGACAGGCTGCACATAATGACGGTTATCAGTGCTGCCAGCCTGCCCATGCCCCACCTCCCCCTACTGATTGATGAGTATGTTGATCTGGGTGCTGTCCTGGATCACCACCTGGTTACCGGTGTTCTGGATCACCGTGGCAATCCCGCTCATCTGCCCGAACGCCTGGTCGGACAGGTGGTTGTCGCCGGTAACCACATCGCCGGTCAGCACATTGTTGGCAACGGTGCCGTTCTGCTCGGTATTATTTGTCTGCCACTGCATGGACACGCCCTGGCGCCCGCTCTCTGCGGCCAGTTGATCATCCGTCAGTGCGGAGGTGTTCATCCACGGCTCATCCGCCAGTGCCAGCGGCACTCCAGCCAGCAAAAACAGCGAGACCGCAGCCTGCGAAATCCGACTGATGACTTTACCCATGGCGCTTCTCCTGAAAAGGGGCCGCCACTTCAGCAGCGGCCCCCTCTTCCCTAGTTGCCGGTGGACAGGTTCGACATGACGCTGACATTCGCCTGGGTCACGCTTCCTGTGCCGACGTTCTGGGCAAAGGCACCGACACCGGTGAAGTTGGCAGAACCACCAGAGATCTCATTATGGTTGCTGACGCTGGTGTAAGACCCGCCACCGTTGGCGTTGCCATAGGTAGTGGTGACACCGGAGACACTGCCGTCCAACTCTGCATTGTTCAGGAACGCGCTGACGCTCAGGTTCAGCGTGTTGGTGCTACTGTCAGAGTTGTAGGAATCCGTGGCGTTGGTGGAATTATCCGAACTGTCACTGTTGCCACTGTCAGAGATATTGAAGGAATCACTGACATTGGTGCTGTTGTCGGAACTGTCGGAGTTATCCGAATTGTCCGAGTTGTCCGAGTTGTCGTTTCCGCTATCGGCGACTTTGAATGAATCGCTGACATTGGTGCTGTTATCGGAATTGTCCGAATTATCGGAGTTATCGGAATTATCGGAGTTGTCCGAATTATCCGACATGTCGTTGCCACTGTCCGCGATCTTGAACGAGTCAGTCACGTCAGTGCTGTTGTCGGAATTGTCCGAATTATCGGAGTTATCGGAATTATCGGAGTTATCGGAATTATCGGAGTTGTCCGAATTATCCGACATGTCATTGCCGCTGTCGGCGATCTTGAACGAATCGGCGACATCGGTACTGTTGTCGGAATTATCCGAATTGTCATTACCGGAGTCGGTATTGCCGGAATAGCCGTTATTGGCGGTAGATGTGTCATCCGCGTTGGTGTTTGGATTACCGTCGCCTCCCTGGTCCCCATAGGCAAAACCGGAAACTCCCAGTCCCAGGGCAATGGCCACGGCCAACAAGCTCTTCTTGGTATTCATGATATCGATCCCTCTACACAGTTGGTTGTTACCTGCTTGGGGCCTCCGACACCGGGGCGCTTACCAATACACCACACACCAGGCCCTCAGTTGTGGTGGAGCGATTTCTGTGCCAGATCCGGGAATAGGAAATAATGGCTTGTTTTATCGACGAATTTTCCCATTGGGCGGGGAAATCGATGGAAACCTGTCGGCCATTCTGTTTCATCCCTGAAACAGGTTTCTACGCCAGAAAGCGCCAAAGAACCGTTTCCCAAGACAATTCATGAACCTGACGCCGGACAGGCACTGTAAAGAATCTATACATGGGGCCCTGTCAGACGCTCCCGGCACCGGCCGCGGCTCCGCATCCAGACAAAAACCAGGGAACATCAGTAAAGTGTGCACCCCATCACAGGACAAGAATAAATATGGGTTAATATGAACAGGCTGTAATGGTTCCGATGAGCCATTGTGTTGCCAACCTGCCAGCAAGGGAATGCCATGTCAGACCAACAGTACAAGATCGTTTTCGAGGGGCGCACCGCCGACGGTGTGGATGAAGCCACGGCGCGGGCCAATGTCCAGTCCCTGTTCCGGATTCCGGACGCCCGGATCAACCAGTTGTTCAGTGGCCAGCCGGTGGTCATGAAATCCGGTATCGACCAGGGCCAGGCCGAGAAGTATGTCAGCCGCCTGCGTGAGGCCGGGGTCATCGCCGAGATGGTGCCCATGACCACCAGGGCGCCGGCATCCTCCGGCCAGCCGCCCAGGCCGCCGGTCAACCGGGCTGACCAGGCTTCCGGCCCGGACGGCACCGAAATCCATACCTCCGGCTTCCGTTTCCATGGCACCGGCAAGGAATACTTTGGTGTCTGGATCGTCAATATCCTGCTGACCGTGGTGACCCTGGGCATCTATTCCGCCTGGGCCAAGGTCCGCAACAACCAGTATTTCTACGGCAACACGGAACTGGAGGGAGCCAGCTTCCAGTATCTGGCCAGCCCCATCGCCATCCTCAAGGGGCGGATCGTCGCCTTTGTCGCCCTGGTGATCTACACCCTCATCACGGAACTGTTCCCGATTGCCGGCCTGCTGCTGGTCCTGCTCCTGCTGATTGCCATGCCCTGGATGGTGGTCCGGGGCCTCAAGTTCCACGCCATCAACAGTGCCTATCGCAACATCCGGTTCGACTTCCAGGGCACCTACGGACAGGCCTTCATGGTGCTGTTCGTATGGCCGCTACTGACACTGCTCACCCTCGGCCTGCTGGCGCCCATGGCGGCCCGCAGGATGCACAAGTTCATGGTGGAGAACGCCCGCTACGGCACCGCGGCCTTTAGCTGGACGGGCACCGACGGTACCTACTACCGCTTCTTCGGCAAGGCACTGCTGCTGATCATTGCCTTCGGGATCGCCGCCGCCGTTGCCGGCAGTGTCATCCACCCGGTCCTGACCTTCCTGGTGATGATGGCCGGCTACCTGGCCCTGTTCGGCTACTTCCAGGCGGGCATGACCAACCTGCTGATGAACCACGCGGAACTGCAGTCCCACGGTTTCAGTTCAGAGCTGGAACCCGGCCGGATGGTCTGGCTGATCGTCAGCAACAGCATCCTGACCGCCCTGACCCTGGGGCTGTTCATCCCCTGGGCCAAGGTCCGCCTCGCCAGCTACCGGGCGTCCCAGACCCATATGGCGATCCAGGGCAACCTGGACAACTTCGTCGCCGCCGAAGCACAACACACCAATGCCCTGGGCGACGAGATGGGAGAGGCTTTCGATGTCGGAAGCTTCCTCCCGGTCTGAGGTGGTCGAGGGACGCCTCTATACCGGCCATTCCTCCCAGGGTTTCCCGGCCCGCCTGATCCGTCGGGCGGACCGGCTCGCCCTGGAGAGCGGTACGACCTCCCAGGACCTTGAATGGTATGAGATGCGTATCGCCCCCCGGGTCGGCAATGCCCCCCGCTACGTCTATCTCCCGGACAACCAGGTGTTCGAGACCCCGGACAATGACGGCATCGACGCCATTGCCGGGTATTTCCACCAGGGGCTGATAGCACGGCTGGTACACCAGCTTGAAAACCATATCGGGCTGATCCTGTTTGCCACGGCGGTCACGGTGCTGCTGACCATCCTCACCTTCACCCATGGCATTCCCCTGGCCGCCCGTACCGTCGCCCAGGCCCTGCCACCATCCACCGTGACGGCCCTGTCAGACGGCACCATGGCGCAACTGGATGAGTTCGCCCTGGAACCCTCCACCCTGCCCGAGGAGCGACGGCAGGCGCTTCGTGAGGCCTTCCAGCCAATACTGGCCACCGAGCCGGACTATCAATTCAGGGTCCTGTTCCGCAACGGTTTCGGTGCCAATGCCTTCGCCCTGCCGAACGGCACCCTGGTATTCACGGACGGTATCGTCGAGCTGGCCGAGAACGACCAGGAACTGATCACCGTCCTCGCCCATGAGATGGGCCATGTGGTCCACCGGCACGGTATGCAGCGCATCGTACAATCGTCCCTGAGCGCCTGGATCATGGTCCTGATGACCGGCGACCTGTCGGCCGTCTCCGACGCCTCCGTGGGCCTGCCCGCCGTGATGATGAACCTGGCCTACTCCCGGGACATGGAACGGGAGGCCGACGACTACGCCCTGCAGGTCATCCAGGACAACGACCTGGACCCGATGGCCTTCGTGAATCTGATGACCCGGCTGGATAATCCGTTCCGGGAGTCCGATCCCCACGCCGGAGTTGACGAGCCCACCGACGAAGACAACGGTGGCCTGGGACAACACCTGGAGGGCCTGTTCTCCACCCACCCGCTGACCGCTGAACGGATTGAGCGGTTCCGTAACGCAGGACAGCGGTGATAAGCGATCTATGCGGTCATAGTCACCGCCCACACTCTTTTACATTTCTTTACGCTTGATCCCCTATGTTGGGGATTCTCCCCATGTTTTTTTCCGGGAAGCTGACTCCTGCAGAACACTGAAAACAAGACAGGAGATCACCATGGACCCCATGAAACACTGGATGCTGGCACTGGCTGCATCTTCAGCACTCGTACTGACCGGCTGCGGCGGGTCATCCAGCTCCTCTTCTTCAGACACCGGCGATGATGCGGAAGCGACAACGATCTCCGGTACCGCTGAAGCGCCTGCGGGAAGCGTGGCGCAACTGCGCCAACCATCATCCCTCGAAATAGCCATGAACTTCCTGATTCCGCCGGCTGCGGCCGCCGTCACAGGCCTCGACCCGGTTGAAGGTGCCGACGTCGAGCTGATCAGGGTCGACAACAATGGGGACCAGACAGGCGAAGTACTGGCCACAGCCACCACCAGCATTACCGGCGACTACACACTGAATATTCCGGCAGGCGTCAGTCTGGCGGGAAACCTGGTGGTCCGCATCCAGGGCGCCAACGCCGAAATGCGATCCCAGGTAGTTGAACAGGACGTGGATATCAATCCTCTTTCGGAATACGTCCTGCAGCGATTCATCGAGAATGGTACCGAACTCGACACCCTGAATACTGACAGTGTGCTCACACTCCGGGGTAAAGCCGAGGAGTTCGACATCGCTGCCACGGCAGACCTGTCAAGCATGCTGGACAGGCTGGATCAGGAAATCGGTGAGTTCGTGGATGGCCAGGTAGACCGGATTACCAGTGACACCGCCGATGTCACCGAAATCGCTGGCGACTGGCGCAGCAATGCCATTGAGTTCGGTATCGGTGATGACGTCGACATGGACAGCGGCTTCTTCGACGCCGAAGTGTTCGGCGACAATTTCACGTTCAGTGATCAGGGTAACGGCGTAGTCACCATCACCGAGAATTCCCGGGCCTCCGCCGAGGCGCAAATCAGCGGACAGGATACCAACGCCTTCCTCAACTACTGGGAAGATCTGCCCGATACCGGCGATAACGAAAGCTTCAACGCCGAGTATCTCAACACCGGTGAGCTCTATCTGGAGTTTCCGTTCGAGGAGGAGATTTCCGGTGATGGCGAGTTCGGCTTCCGCTACCCGCCGGGTGTGCTGCGCTTTCAGAAGGCCCCCAACACCGCCGCGTTCTTCATGGTGGCAAGCGACCCGGTGGTGCGTTACCTGACCGACGAATCCGGCGCTGTCGACCCTGATCAGAAAGACGGCAACGAGATTCTCTACTCTCTTGAAACATTCGTTCGCCAGCCCGAGTCAGCGGCAGCTTCCGATATGACCGGCACGTTTGGCCGGGTTTATCTGGGAACCTATTTCGAGAACAACGTCTACGAGGTAGAGAACGAGCACAACGAAATCACCTTCAACAGCGACAGCACGATTGATATCGGTTCCGAGCAATACATGGGCCTGAGCCGTTCTGGCAGCACCACGACCTTCTCCAGCAACGCCAGCGCCGATGAGACGGGGGTCCCCTTTACTGTCCAGCCCGACGGCAGCGTCGACACCATCGGCGGCGAAGCATCAAACGTGTTCGTCAATGAGGATTTTGACATTGTCCTGGGTGGCGAGTTTGACGGCGAGAACGGCAGTTACGCGGAAATTTCCAATACGCTGATGGTGCGGCTGCCCACCGATGGCGCGCCGGATCTGGCCGGTCGCAGCTACCGCGTCAAGTTCCTCGCCGTTGAGATGTACGACACCTATGGCCTGACCCTGGCCCGTAGCCGATTCGACTCTACCCTGAGCTTCGATGGCAGTGCCACGCCCAGCCTCGACCTGAACATCGAGCGGGCGGAAAAACCGGAAGGACTGGCGGACGTCATTGAGAAAACCACCGAAAACCTGGCACCCAGTGACCTGTCGGTGGATGTTGCCAGCAACGGCGCCACGTCCATTACCATCAATGATGGCGAAGGGGCCGGCGTCACCCTGGCCGAAGGTTACCTCAACCACGACGGCAACATCGGTATCTTCCGCACCTCCTACGATGAGGATGGCAGCGGCAGTGCCGATCCATCGGAACTGGGTCTGATGGTTCTCGTGGAACTGCCCTGACCCAACCCGCCCGGGGCCTCCTTGCCCCGGGCACTTGCATTTCCTTATGGTTACAGACTTAACTGGTGGCAATGCCATCGAAACTTCCATAGGAGCCCGTCACGAGTGCCCAGACAATGGCCTCCAGCGCGTTTGTTGTCCGCCGGCCTGATCATCGGCTTTCTACTGGCGCTGATAGCCATTTATCTGGCGACTCATTTGCCCAGGGTCGGCATCCATACCGAACCCGGGGTTCACGGTGTTCGGGTGGTGTCCGTAGCCCCGGACTCCAGCCTGCACGGCATGGTTCAGCCAGGGCAGGAGATCATAGCCCTTCGTAGTGGTAACCAGTTCTTTCGCCTGGAACCCGGCGATGCCGTGGCGGAACCGGACGACGCACCGGTATACGAGATCTACAACCGTTTTTTTGAGCGCCAGACAGAGATCTGGGAACTGCTCCGGGCCCCGGATACGGAATTTGCCATCATCGACCCGGGCGACCCGCCACAGTTACTGGCCACAAATGTCGTCACCCCCAGTTATGTGTCAGTTTTTGCCTCTCATACCTCCAATCTTTCAGGGCTACCGACGGCATTCTGGTTTCAACTTATATGCGCGCTATCTATCTTCTGGATGGGCATCGGCGCCTGGGCGTTCGTCCAGAACGAACGCGGGCCCCAATTTTATGCTCTGGCCGGCTTTGCGCTGGCATTGGCGATCATCGCCAGCGCCATCTACACAACGCGGGAGCTGGCCATGGAACCCGCGCTTTTCCTGACCCTGTCCCGCATCAACCAGTTCGGCGCCATGCTTTTCGCTGGCGCGGGAACCACCCTCCTCTGGTATTACCCCACCCGCCTTGGCCGCTGGCGCTTCGAGCGTTTCATGGTACCGGCGGTAGCGTTGATACTCGCGGCCAACTGGGGGCAGTGGACTAACAGCCTGGATCTGACCGCACGCCTCAGCCTGATGTGCTGGGCTGCGCTGGACGTCATACTGGCCGTTGCGCAATGGCGTCGCACACGTACCGAACCCGTGGCCCGGGCCCGACTGAAGTGGTTTGTGTTCTCCTGGTTCGGAGGCGTTCTCGGGTATCTGAGCCTGGTGGTCGCGCCGCAGATACTCGGACATCCCTCCATCATCCACCAGCAATGGGCCTGGATACTGTTTGTGCTGTCGTACCTGGGGATCGCTATGGGTATTGTCCGGTTCCGTCTGTTTGACCTGGACCGATGGATACTCATGGCCTGGTTCTGGTTTCTGTGCGGGGTTGTGGTGATCGCTTTCGACGCCATATTGGTGGTTGTACTGGATATGTCCACTACCCTCAGCCTTCTGGTGACCCTGGCCATTGCCGGCTGGCTTTACTTTCCCCTGCGACAGTTCTTCATCAGACGACTAATGCCCCGGGCGAAACGCGACCACTTCGCCAACCGGCTCCCGGAGCTCATTGCCGATGCCTTTGACACCCAGAAGGACATCAATCAGGAGTGGCAGACCATTTTACAGCGTACCCTGCAGCCGCTTCAGATCAATCAGACCGATGGCAGCAGCCCTGCCACTGCCATCAAAGACAGCGGATTACGGCTGATCGTGCCTGCGCCTTCCGGCCCACACAGCCTGGAACTTGGCTACGCCGATGGCGGACAACGGCTGTTCGATCGCAATGATCTGGCCTTTGTGGATCAAACCCTCATGCTGTTTCGCTACGCGGAAAACTACCGCCACCGCTTCCAGCAGGGCGTCATGGACGAACGCAAACGGGTTGCGCGGGACCTGCACGACGACGTCGGGGCAAGACTGCTCTCGGTCATTTACCGGGCGGGAGAGTCCGAGGCCGGCCAACTGGCCCGGGAATGCTTGCGGGAATTGCGTGATGTCATCCAGGGCCTTCAGAAGCAGCAGACCCTGCTGGGCCGCAGTTTCAGCCGCTGGCAACAGGAAGCCGCCGACCGCTGCCAACTGTTTGGCGTGGAGCTGGTGACCTCCCTGCAACCCGACGCGGCCGCCCTGGCCCTGTCACCGCGCTCCGAACGCAACCTGATCAGCATACTCCGAGAGTTCGTCACCAACACCCTGAAACATGCTGACGCTCGCAACATAGACATAACGCTCCTGGCCAGCGAACAGGGTTACCTGCTGGTGGACTGCCAGGATAATGGCCAGGGAATCAGCCCCGATGCCATGTCCGGGGTCGGTACCCACAGCATCCGGGAACGGGCGTCCGAAATTGGCGGGACCGCAATATGGTACTGCCCACTGTCAGGCGGCACCGGCCTGCAGTGCTCGCTTCCGGTCACGCCCGCCCGACACACAATAGCAGAGGAGATGCCATGAACCGGGTTATCATCCTGGAAGACCTTCCGGACGCCCAGCGCTGGTTACGGACCTCCGTGGCCGCGGCTTTTCCGGAGGCCGACATCCGCTGCTTCCCCACCCTTCACCCGGCGATGGCCGCGATAACGGAATTCCTGCCGGACCTGTGCCTCGTGGATCTACGACTGCCGGATGGCAACGGCGTGGATTTCATCCGCCAGTGCCGGCAGGTCTGCCCGGGGTCCGAGATCGTGGTGACCACCATGTACGATGACGACGCCCACCTGTTTCCGGCCCTCCAGGCCGGCGCCAACGGTTATCTGCTGAAGGAGGAGCCCCGGGAGGCCATCACCCGGTCACTGCTGGCGCTGAAGGACGGACAGCCGCCCCTGTCGGCCCCGGTGGCACGACGGGTACTGGACCAGGTTCGCCTGCATACCGGCATGGACCAGGGGATGACGGACGATGCGCTCGCGGCGGAATCCCTCAGCAGGCGTGAATGCGAGTTCCTGGCGGCCATTGCCGCCGGCATGACCACCGCGGAAGCCGCCGACCGGCTCGGGGTCAGCTACCATACCGCCGCCCACCACATAAAGAACATCTACGCCAAGCTCGCCATACGCAGCCGGGCCGAAGCCGTGCAGGCTGCTATCCGCCTGGGGCTGGTCGATCACCGGTAACAGGCCGTCCGGACACAAAAAAAGCCGGAGGACTGGATCCCCCGGCTTTTCCGGTTGGCAGTCACCGCCCCGTGGGGAGATGCCGCCAGACAACTGAACCTTCGACTTAGCCGAACTGGTTCATGGTGTTGTCCTTACCACCGGCCTTCAGGGCCGCGTCGCCTGCGAAGAACTCCTTGTGGTCATCACCGATGTTGGAACCGGCCATGTCCTGGTGCTTCACGGTAGCGATGCCCTGACGGATTTCCTTGCGCTGTACGCCAGCAACGTAGGCCAGCATGCCTTCGTCGCCGAAGTAGCCCTTGGCCAGGTTGTCGGTGGACAGGGCCGCGGTGTGGTACGTCGGCAGGGTGATCAGGTGGTGGAAGATACCCGCTTCGCGGGAACCGTCACGCTGGAAGTTCTGACACCACTCGTCGGCCAGCTGGGCCAGCTCGGTGCTGTCGTACTCTTCGCTCATCAGCTTGTCGCGATCGTAAGCGGATACATCCTTGCCTTCTTCCTTCCAGGCATCGAACACCTGCTGACGGAAGTTCAGGGTCCAGTTGAAGGACGGGCTGTTGTTGTAGACCAGCTTGGCATCGGGCACTACTTCACGGATGCGGTTAACCATGCTGGCGATCTGGCCAACGTGGGGCTTCTCGGTTTCGATCCACAGCAGGTCGGCACCGTTCTGCAGGCTGGTGATGCAGTCCAGCACAACGCGGTCTTCGCCGGTACCCGGACGGAACTGGAACAGGCCGGAAGCCAGACGCTTGGGCTTCATCAGCTTGCCGTCGGACTTGATCACAACGTCGCCGTTGTTGATCTCGGAAGCGTCTTCGATATAGTCGCCGTCGAGGAAGCTGTTGTACTGGTCGCCCAGGTCGCCCGGCTCGTTGGTAACGGCGAGCTTCTGGGTCAGGCCGGCACCCAGGGAGTCGGTACGGGCAACGATAACACCGTCATCCACACCCAACTCCAGGAACGCCAGACGAACGGCGTTGATCTTGGACAGGAAGTCGGCGTGGGGAACGGTTACCTTGCCGTCCTGGTGACCACACTGCTTCTCGTCGGACACCTGGTTCTCGATCTGGATGCAGCAGGCACCGGCTTCGATCATCTTCTTGGCCAGCAGGTAGGTCGCTTCGGCGTTACCGAAACCGGCGTCGATGTCGGCGATGATGGGTACCACGTGGGTTTCGTGGTTGTCGATCTGCTTGATCAGCTCTTCGGCCTTGGCGGTGTCACCGGCGTTTTCGGCTTCTTCCAGGGCACGGAACAGGTGGTTCAGTTCCCAGGCGTCAGCCTGACGCAGGAAGGTGTACAGCTCTTCGATCAGGCCGGATACGGCGGTCTTCTCGTGCATGGACTGGTCCGGCAGCGGGCCGAACTCGGAGCGCAGGGCGGCTACCATCCAGCCGGACAGGTACAGATAGCGACGCTTGGTGGAACCGAAGTGCTTCTTGATGGACAGCATTTTCTGCTGACCGATGAAGCCGTGCCAGCAGCCCAGGGACTGGGTGTACTGGGAAGTGTCCTTGTCGTAGTTCGCCATGTCCTCGCGCATGATCTTGGCGGTGTACTTGGCGATGTCCAGGCCAGTCTTGAACTTGTTCTGGGCGCGCATGCGGGCGGCGTGCTTCGGATTGATGGCGTTCCAGGTCGGGTTCTGCTTCAGGATGGAAGCAATCTGGTCAACGTCTTGTGCGTAAGGCATGGTCTCAGTCCTTGCTGTTTAGGGTTGAGGATCATTCAGTGAACCAGCATCCCGCTCAAAATTTGAGCAGATCACCGAAGATTGCGCCATACTTTAGACATTCCGCTCGCATAATTGAAATTTATATTATCTATTTCCGGCATTTTTCTGGTGAATATACGTATATTCCCCCTAACCCCCTGACTTACAAGACCTCGCCACCGCTGGTGGAAGTAAGGGCCAGCACCACCAGCCGGTCTCCCGGTTGCAGTTCCAGGTACTCCCGCCGGGGCGGATTCAACTGTAGCCGGTGCCCCCTGTCGTCGGCCCGGGCACGATAGACCCCCAGCGCCACCTCGCCCCCGCTCGCCAGGGTCTTCTCGAGCACATGGAAGTCCGTGCTGGCCGGCAGCGGGTAGTCGTCCGGGTCCCGAAACTGGATCTCCGCGCCGCCGGCCGTAAACAGTTCATCCAGAACGGCCCGCAGCTCCCGCCTCAGGGCCACCTGGGCCAGCACGTGACTGAGGATCATGGAGCTGATCATCATCTCGCTCTGGTGACCGTAGAGCAGCTGGCGGTTGTCCGGGTCACTCAGTTCCATGATGAGCTGGGGCCGACGCTCACTCTCGAGAAGGATATCCTCCAGTTGCAGGTAGCCCACCATGGCGCGGGCATCCGCCTCCTCCCCGGATGTCAGCCGGTCACTGCTCACCAGCACGATGCTGTCGTAGCGGGACGGGATGGTGCGACGCAGCTCCTCCTCCACCATGTAGTCCGCCTCGATGTGACGGCAGGGCACCGCCAGATCCGGCCCACAGTAGCGGTCGATGGCCCATTCCCGTTCCGCCGTCGGCAGCACCGACACCACATCCACCTCGAAGCCCTTCCCCGGGTAGCTAGCCATCTCAGCCACCATGCTGGGCACACGGCGGTTCCAGCCCAGCACCAGCACACGGTGCTGCGCTCCCGTTACGGGATGGGGGCGAGCCGCTGCTCCTGGCCGGCCAATGGCGGGCAGCGCCTGCTGGCGGCCGTCGGCCTCGGTTTCGCTGTAGTTGCGGGCCATCATCACCACCCGGTCATCGGCACCGACCCGGGTGTCCGACGGCGGCGCCAGGTTCACCTGCCAGCCCGCTCCGTCCGGTTTGAGTATGCCCAGCACGATGACCGCAGGGCGCTGTGCCGCCAGTTCCCCCAGTGCCAGCCCAGCCACCGAGTCGCCACTGCGGATATAGAGTTCGTTGCCGCCCTCACCGGCCAACAGTTCGTTGTAGACCTCCGACAGGCCGGGATGGAGCAGGTTCTGCACCATTAGCCGGCTGATGGTGGCGTCACCGGCCACCACCTCCACGGGCCCCGGATAGGCCCGCTCCACCACCGGCAGCTTGCGGATATCCTGCAGTTCAGCGACGACGAAGGGCAGTCCGGTACGGTAGTGACGGGCCTGGGCGGCGATGGACAACAGCGCCTTGACGGTCTCCACGTCGGCGGTGAGCAGACTGGTGGCCTCGTGGGCGGCACTGGGCACGATCACCGCCGCCGCGTCCAGGCAGGCCACACGGTGCAGGGCATCCGGCTGGATCGGCAGCCCGGATCGCAGGATCACCTGGCGGGCCCGGGCCCCGATGCCCGGTTCGGTCCGCAGCTCGTGGACCTGTGCGGCGCTGGCCTCCTCGGTCAGCACCACCAGGTTCAGCCGCGAGGTGTCGTGTTTTTCCAGGAAACGGCGCATGCGCCCGGTGGACCCCAGCAACTCGGAGAGCAGCGGCAGGGTCTGGCTGGTCCAGCCCAGAACCACGATATGGTTCTTCAGGGTGACCGGCGTCAATCCCCGCTCCAGCTCATTCATCCGGGCAATCAGCCAGCGGGTCAGGATGGCCACCAGGGTACCCATGAACACCACGTAGCCACTGACCGTCAGTAAGGTGGACACGAACCGCTGCCAGGCGCCCACATCATCCCCCAGGTAGCCGGGATCGGTCAGTCTCAGGAACGCCCACCAGATGGCATTGCCCACATGGTCGAACTCCCCGTCCAGAGGCACCACTAGGATCCCGCCCACCAGGGAGATGGTCGCGATAAACGCGGCCACCACCAGAAGCTGGAAACCGGCGCCCTTGACCAGTTGGCGCTCAACCACAAACTTGATCCGATCCACTATGCGGAATGGAAGCATGGATGCCCTTCTGTGACAGTTCGTTTGCGCAATGTCATGTCGTCCCCTAGCATAAATTAAAGTTCATCCTGGAGGTGAGCGCCCACCATGCCCGGACCACACCGGCATACCAACCTGCTGACGGCCTGCCTGGGCCTTACACTGGCGACGACTGTGGTCGCCGACACCGCTCACGTGCCCCAGCCCTGGCGTGCGGACGCGGTGGTCATGGGCCGGGACGAGACCTACGACACGGAACGCTTCCTCCACGAACTGACCTTCCGCCACCGGTTAGCCACCCCCGGCGTCACCGACGATGGCATTCGGGGCACCGCCGGCAGCGTCAGCAGTGACCGCCTGTACTACGATGTCCGGTTCCGCCAGGACTTTGAGTTCCGGGAGGGCCGTAACGGCTTCCTGCTGGACATCCAGCGCAGCGAGGACCTGGACGGCGCCTACGACCGGCAACTGGTCGGCTTCCGGCAAAACCTGGGGGACCATTCGGAAATCTGGCTGCAGGGTGACGTCTTCTCGGACAAGTCGGAAGCGGATGTGTACTTCAGCGCCCGCCACCACCTGACCGACGATAGCTGGATCCACGCCAGTTGGATACTTCCGGATGCCTATTTCAACGACAAGACCGACACCCAGGATACCTTCGAGGACAAACCCCAGACCTTCTTCCTGCAATGGCACCGGCAGGGAGCCGGCGACCTTGGCGGCACCACCGTGTCCCTGAGCCTGTCCCCCGAATCACGGTTCATCAGCCGCCAGGAAGACCTGACCGTGGACAATGAAAGCCTCCGCGCGGCTTTCACCCACCGACAATACCAGGGCACCTGGCTGCTGGAACTGCATATCGAGGGCGAACGCACCCGGCGCGAGTACCTGTTGCAGGGGGACGACGGCAGTCGCCCGGCGAGCTTTGACCGGGACCACCTGAAGGCCCTGGGCTCCGCCACCCTGACCAGCCACCGACTGACGCCCACCATCGGCCTGGCCTACGTGCGGCTGGATGAAAACGGCTTCTTCGGCCGGTCACTGGATGACGAGGGGGACATCCGCCGCCGGGAACCCACCCTGTTCGGCGAATTCTCCGTGCAGGCCGCCCCCAACACCGTCATCAGCCCGGGGCTCTACCTGAGCGCACCGGATATCCGGCAATCCTTTGAGCAGGAAGACGACCTCCACCACTCCGGCTTTCTCGGCAAGCTGGCACTGCCCATCGATATTCAGCTATCGGCCTCCGATAACGCCGTGCTGACTATCAACCCCACCTTCTACCTGCACACCGCAGGCTTCGGGGGCGGCAACCTGCAACTCCACTGGCCGTTGTAAACATCCCCCGATGTGGACTGAACGTTGAATAGTGGCCCTGGTTGATACTACCTACTGGGTCTGCACCATCTCATCGGTCACCTGGTACTCCCCGGCCAGCCAGCGCAGGATTTCCCGGGCCGCCGGGTGATCCACCTTGCCGTAGGCGGCCTTCAGGCTGGCCATCCGGTCCTCGCTGATGCGGTGGAGGCCCGCGTCCTGCAGCACCAGCAGGTCCGCCAGCAGTTGCTCTGCCAGGTCAGGACCGACCACCTCCCGGGCGGCGGTCCGGAAGGCCTGGCCATAGCAATAGTCTTCTCCCTGGCCGTAGCTCTGTGCCAGGGTCAGGGCCGGGATGGCGGTCAGCGTGGGCTGCAGCGCGGGGTTGATGGCGTGGCCGGCGATCTCCCCGGCATTGGCCGCCGGGCGCCCGGTGAAGCCGCGCAGGTGCAGGTGCCGGGACATGCGTTCACCGTCGTTGACCGGGTAGTTGTCCCACAGCAACGGCTTGCGGCGGAGCTGCCCAGCCACCCGGCGCAGGTGCCCCGGGGAGATCTCCCGGGAGCAAACTTCCTCGCCGGTCCAGAACACGTCCACGGCGGGATCCAGGGCCTCCCCCAGCACCGCCAGGTAGTCGTCCGGGCGCTGGCCGAACACCCGGTCCAGCACGGTGTCGTCGGAATAGTAGCTGGGGCACATGATGAAACGCTTTGCCCCGGAATGAGCCATCACCCAGCGCATGATCTCCGCCTGGGTACGGGCCAGCTCCGGGGTGTCGCTGTGCATGTCATCGAACAGGATCGCCAGCTCGTCGATGCCCATGCCGTCCAGGAACGCCAGTTTGCGGGCCAGCGCCTGGCGGGCGGCATCGTCGAACCGGTTGAAGATCTCGAACGGACTCAGGCCGATGCCGAAGCGCACCCCCTGCTCCCGGCAGAAGCCGGCGAACGCCGCCAGTTCCCGGGCCTGGTGCTCGGGATGGTCCTGCTCCCAGCAGCGCCGCAGGTAGGGATCCGCCTTGGGGGCATATAGGTAGAAGCCATAGCCGTGTGGCCTGAGCCGGCGCACCAGGGCCCGTCGCTCGTCCATGGTCCACAGCGGTCCATAGAAACCTTCGATAATACCGAGATCCGGCAGGGTCATGACTGTCCTCGTTGACGTCTGTGCCATTCCCGCGTTGGACAGCGTTCAGGCACCCGATAAATCCGCTAGACTGCGGGTAACAGTATCACACCCTCTCTATGCCATTGGACAAGCAGAAAAAATGGACGAACTCGCAACCCAGTTCCTGGACAGCAACCAGGTGGCCATCCAGCTCGCCGTCGCCCTGCTGCTGGGGGCGCTGATCGGACTGGAACGGGGCTGGGAGGCCCGCAACCGGGAACCCGGCGAACGTATTGCCGGTATCCGCACCCATGCCCTGGTCGGGCTGCTGGGTGCCATTGCCGCGCTGCTGGGCCAGACCCTGACGGCGTGGGCCTTTCCGGTGATGTTCCTGGGTCTGGTCGGCCTGAACCTGGTGTCCTATCGCGCCCGTGCCCCCACCAGCGGCGACTACAGCATCACCGGCATCGTCGGCCTGTTGCTGACCTTCTGCTTCGGCGCCATGGTGGTGGCGGTGGACATGGCCGTGGCCGCCGCCTCCGCCGTTATTACCGCCATCATCCTGGATAACAAGGAGGAGATCCACGGGGTCCTAAGGCGTCTCCAGTCCCACGAGCTGGGCGCCGCCCTGAAGCTGCTGCTGATCACCGTGGTCATGCTGCCCCTGTTGCCGGACCAGGGCATGGGGCCGGGGGAGGTCCTCAACCCCTACCAGATCTGGTGGATGGTGGTGCTGATCGCCTCGGTCTCCTTCGTGGGCTACTTCGCCATCCGCGTAGGTGGTGCCGAGAAGGGCATCCTCTTTACCAGCCTGTTTGCCGGCCTAAGCTCGTCCACCGCTCTGACCCTGCATTTCTCCCGCCAGTCCCGCCTGTCCGACAGCCTGACGCCCATGTACGCGGCCGGCATCCTGATCGCCTGCGGCACCATGTTTCCCCGCATCCTGGTCTACGGCGCCATTATCAACCGGGCCCTGTTGCCGGCACTGGTGTGGCCGGTCACCGCCATGGCCGTGGTGCTCTATGCCTGCGCCGGGGTGATCTGGGTGCGGCACCGCCACCATATCCGGGTGGTACAGCCGGAGCTGAACCAGAACCCGCTGGACCTGAAATTCGCACTGGTGTTCGGGGTCCTGCTGACAGTCATCCTGCTGCTGGGGGAATGGCTACGGCAGTGGCTGGGAGACCTGGGCATCTACGTGCTGGCCGCCACCTCGGGGATTACCGACGTGGATGCCATCACCCTGTCCCTGACCCGCATGTCCCTGGAAAGTATCGCCGCCGGCACCGCCGTCCTGGGCATCGTGATCGCCGCCTCGGTAAACAACCTGGTCAAATCCGTCATGGCGGCCACCATCGGCACCCGCCGTCTGGGCTGGCAGGTAGGTGCCCCCATGGCCGCGTCCCTGGCCACCGGCCTGGTTGTTGCCTGGTTCAGTCGGTTGGGAGGAGGGTGAAGCCATGTCCGGCCATCAGGTAACAGGTGACAAATGGCGATCATTTTCTATACTGTTCAGGCATCGGACGGCATACGGGACAAACCTGATCCCGAGGCCGTCCGGCATAACCAACAAGAATAAAGGAACCTCTGAATAACAACTTCCCTGTTCAGGGGGTCCTATACCGGAGCAGACCCGATGTCGCTATTGCGCCTGGTGTGGCCCTGATGGACTACTATGACCTGATCATCGTGGGTGGCGGGCCGGCGGGCTCCACCCTGGCGTGGGCCCTGCAGAATACCGGCAAACGTATCCTGCTGATCGACCAGTCCCACTTTCCCAGGGACAAGAGTTGCGCCGGCTGGATCACCCCTGCCGTGTTCGATGCCCTCCAGATTAACCCCGCCGATTACGGCCGGGACCACCTGCTGGAACCCATCCGCGGTTTCCGCATCGGCATGATCGGACATCGTGCGGTGGAGAACGACCATGGCGAAAACGTCAGCTACGGCATGCGCCGCAGTGAGTTTGACCACTATCTGCTCAGCCGGGCCCACACCGACCAGGCACTGGGCACGCCCATCAACGCCCTGCGACAGGCCAACGGCAACTGGGTGATCAACGAACGCTGGGAAACCCCGTTGCTCATCGGCGCCGGGGGTCATGCCTGTCCGGTGGCACGCTACCTGGGGGCTGGCCCCGGCAGCCACGAAACCGTGGTCAGCGCCCGGGAGATGGAGTTCGGGATGACCCCGGAACAGGCCGACGCCTGCAATGCCCGGGGCGACCGCCCGGAGTTGTGGTTCTGCCGTGACCTGAAGGGGTACGCCTGGATCTTCCGCAAGGGCAACCACCTGAATGTGGGGCTGGGGCGTGAGGACTCCCGCGGGCTGTCCCGGCACCTGGAGCGCTTTGTCACCCATATGCAGGCCCAGGGCCGCATTCCCGGCGACCTGCCCGGCCAGTTCAAGGACCATGCCTACCTGCTCTATGACCACGCCGAGCGACCGCTGGTGGACGACGGCGTCATGCTGCTCGGGGATGCCGCCGGCCTGGCCTTCAACCAGAGCGGCGAGGGTATCCGCCCGGCGGTGGAATCGGCGCTGATGGCCGCCAACGTCATCCGCTCTGAACCCGACCTCTCCGCCCGCAGCCTGCAACCCTACGGCGAGGCCATCGCCAGGCGCTTCGGCACCCGCTCCATGCACCGGGACACGCCGGTACAGGTCCCCGACTGGGTCAAGATGCCCCTGGCCGCCAGTCTGATGAAATCCCACTGGTTCACCCGCCGGGTGGTGGCGGAACGCTGGTTCCTCCACCAGCAGGTGCCTCCCCTGGACCTGCCCAAGCCCCCGAGTGCCGGTCACGAGACCGCCTACTGGCGACCGGCCTGAAATGAAAAAGCCGGGCCACAGGGGCCCGGCGAAGTGTCGTCAACTCAAATCGTACGTTTCATGCAAGAACGTTGGAGTGCCCCAACGATCAGAACTTGACCCGCATACCGGCCAGGGCACCCATGTCGGTCTCGTCGATATCATTGTCGGCGATTTCGGCAAACACGCTGACGTTCTTCTGGGTCGGGAACTTGTAGGTGACGTTGGCGTACCAGCCTGTTACGTCATCGGCGTTATCTTCTTCCTGATTCTGCATACCGATCGCGACGCCAGTGGTGTTGGTTACATCAAGGGTGGCGGCAACGTTATACAGCTGGGTATCCAGATCGGTGTTGCCGTCATCAGTGACACTGTAGTCCGCAGCAAGCCCGAAGACACCGAACTCGTAACCGGCGCTCACGCCCCAGGTATCCAGTGATTCACCACCCAGCGGGGTGTGCTTCTGGAAACCGCCACCCAGGGACAGCCCGGCAACGTCGGCAAAGGCAAAAATGTCGAAGAACTCACCTTCAACGCCACCTTTATCTTCAGCTTCCAGCTCATAACTGGATACCAGGTAAATGTTGTCCAGCTCCACATCAACACGGAAGGTGTCATCACCATCAGTGCCTACCGCATCAAACTGATCTTCATCCAGCGGCGCCTCATAGGCTTCCTCGACACCGAACTCATCAGAAGCAAAGTTCTGCTTACCGAAGGAGAATGAGGTTACGCCGTAGCGGATACCCACGTAGGCCTCTTCCAGAGGGGTGACGTTATCCTTGCCGTTGGCCTCGTCCTTGAAATCAAAATCCACACGACCAAAGGCGGTCATATCGTTGTTCAGGTCGTAGCTGAAATAGTTCTTCAGCTCCAGGTCGTCGAAATCAACGTATTCGCTCTCGTCTTCGCCGATGTCCCGACGCAGCTGAACCTGAAGGTCGCCATTGAGCTTGTAGGTGAAGCCATCATTCTCGTATACGGTGACGGCGTTAGCGGAACCGGCGGCGGCAGTCACAGCGACAGCCAGGAGAAGTTTCTTCATTTATTGATACTCCATTTGGTTTGGGTACGTCGGTTTATTTAATCGCCGGAATTCATCCAGCGCTTCATCTCACGTTTAGTATTCTCATCAGCTTTCAGGTACCAATAGCGAAGCATTTCCCTCACCATTTCCTGGTCCCGGGCCACTGGAAATTCATCTTTACGATCAGGGTTATCCAAAAACCGGTTATTACTGTCTTGCAGGCCGGCTAGAGCAGCCTCACCGGAACCGGCCCGGTTATAATCAGACAACTCCTGCTCATAATTCCGGGCAAACTGAAACCCATCCTTCTCCAGAACATCGGATTTGAACGGATGGGGGTTGCCACCGGCATCCTTCAGGATCCATCCGTCGGACTTATTAAATGCCCTCATTTCCTGGCGGGTAGATATATCCGGGGCCTCAAGGGTCAAATACTGGTCTTCGGATTCGAAAAGAATCACGAAAACATCCGATGTATCGAGAACGCTGTCATCGTCATTCCGGCCAAGTTCCGCCGTATACTCAACAAGGATCTGACTGGGCCCATCCCGTAGGGAAATCTCACGCCCTTCTCGCCCAGAAAGCCCACCGTTGATAGCTTTAAGATCCACGCCCTCACCGAGACGAAGCGTCACGTCGGCATAAACAGGCGCAACAAAAACCAACATAAATATGAAAAAAGATGCCGGAGAAAATTTATTAAAATGACACATGAACAGCTACGCCAGTAAGGAAAATCTCAGTCGCGAGAGATCATATACACTGTTTATTAAAAAATTATTTCAATGCAGAAATAACCACGATATTAAAAAAATCCGGAGCATAGCTCCGGAAACAAAGTTAACTCAAATCATGACATTCTGAAGTCGTTTGGAGTTGCCAAAAGACGTTCTGCCCTGCAGAAAGACGCGATCACAACCCCGACACCTAAACTTCAACTCTATTATTAACGAACAAGGTTACAGATCAGTTAAAAACCATCGAGAAACGCAAAATAACGTCAAATAAAACAATAAAGACCAAAAAAAATCCGGAGAATAAAAACCTCCGGCTCTGACATTTCTTCGAATCAGGATTTACAGGGATATCACTTCGAAATCATCAGCGTTCGTCCTGGTTCACCAACCGGATTCCATACAGGGTTGTGGTACCACTGACTTCATTGCCGACCGCCAGCATCGGATGTCCGGTGGGGCTGTCCGTCGATCATCCCGGTGGTCACGGCCTCCGGTTCCGGCCCCTTGTCATCGGACCGGTCATCGAAGGCGTTGTCGTCATTGGTGCTGTTGAAGCCGTTGGGCAACCCTTCCTGATGCGACGCCTGATCGCTCGCGCAACCCGACATTCCCACCGTCTCCGCCAGAAACCCGAAAACCAGAGTTGCTCTGGAAATCATAAAATATCGCTTTTTCAGATATGTATATCCGGCAAGGATATTCACTGGATGTGACAGGAGAGGGTCAACAAAACTGCAGATTTATGTCAGAAAAAAGGCGACCGAATGGCCGCCAGGGAAGGGGTCTTGCGAAAGGGACGTTCGGGAATCCGACTTACTCGCCCAGGTAACTACGATACATCCAGACGGTCTTCTCCTGCTGGGAGATGTAGTCACTCATCAACGCGACGGTACCCTCGTCATCGGCATCACCGGCCAGTGACAGCAGCTCCCGCTGCTTGCCAATCAGCTTGGCGAAGCTGTCGACGATGTTCTCTACCGCTTCCTTGCCATCGGACACATCCTTGCGCTCCGGCACACTGGAGTGCTCGATATAGGTACTGTAGGCGTGGGCCGGACGGTGGCCCAGGGTGAGGATGCGCTCGGCGATCTCGTCAATCTTCAGCAGCAGGTCGTCGTAGAGTTCCTCGAACTTCGCGTGCAGCTCGAAAAAGTTCTCGCCCTTGATATTCCAGTGGTAACCACGCACGTTCATATAGAAGATCTGGTAGTTCGACAGCAGTTCGTTGAGTGTCCCCGCCAGCTTTTCCGTCTTGGCCGTGTCGAGGCCGATGAAATTCGTACCCATAGGTTAACTCCTTGATCCTTGGTGATTGTCTCACTTCATTACGTTCAATATACCCCAGCGGTTTTCCCTGCAAAAGCAGAGTCTTGCAATATCCATGATAGGATTTGGCAATAAATATCGAAAAATTGATAACCCTCAACTTTATCCCTGGCGCTGCGGCCCAATAAACTCCCGCTATCGGATTCCAAGAATCAATTCATTTAACAATGATTCTCAGTTGTCCTTTAATGGGGGTGTACTCAATCAATCAGGCGGGAGCTGGCCATGAGTGTTCTGAAACTGTTTTTCCACGACCACGGTCGGGAGGGTGACAACTCCCTGATCAAGACCGTGACCTTCGCCATCACCCATTTTACCGTGGCGTTCACCGTCGCCTTTCTGCTGACCGGCGACATCCTGATCGGCAGCCTGATCGCGATGGTGGAACCGGCCATCAACACCGTGGCCTACTTCTTCCACGAGAAGATCTGGGCCAGCAGGGCACGGCGGCGCCAGGCACAGTCCGCCGGCTACGACCAACAGGGTGTGACCACGGCCTGACCTCCCCTGCCCCCGAACGATGGCCGGCCCGGGTTGCCGGCGCCAAGGCGCCGGCTCCTTCATGCCCGCCGATCAGCCTCCCGGGCCACAATCCAGGCAGTTCTCCACCACCTCCGGACCCATGCTCAGGCGATGACTCAGGTCCCGGAGCGCGGTCCGCACCCCCTCCTCAATCACCGGATGGTAGAACGACATATCCAGCATGGCGGACACGGTCAGGCGTTGCTGTGCCGCCCAGGCCAGCAGGTGGCCGATATGCTCCGCCGCCGGGCCGAACATCTCCGCCCCCATGAACAGGCCGGTGCCATGCTCGCCATAGACCCGTAGCAGTCCGCGGTTGCGACCAATCACCCGGCTACGCCCCTGGCCCTCGAAGGACACGGACCCCACCGCGAAGCAGCCTCGGCAGGCCTCGTCCACCTGCTGGATGGTCTTGCCCACGGTGGCGATCTGCGGGTCCGTGAACACCACCGACAGCGGCTCCCGGCGGAACCCGGCCCTCACGTCCGGGTATTGACCTGCATTATTGCCGGCAATACGGCCCTCGTCCGCCGCCTCGTGCAACAGCGGCAGTTCGTTGTTGACGTCACCGGCGATAAAGATATGGCTGTCGCCACAACGAAGGGTGTAATGGTCGAAAACCGGGGTGCCCCGGTCGTCCAGTTCCAGGTCGGTGTTCTGGATATCCAGCCCGTCGATATTGGGCCGTCGACCGGTGGCCGCCAGCAGGTAGTCGAAGGTTTCCGTGACCAGGCCCCGGTCTCCGTCAACGAAGGTGATGGCCACGCCATCCGGTCGGTGCTCGATCTTGCGGGTGTCGGCATCCGGGTCCAGGGGGAACTCGTCGTTAAAGGTATCCAGCGCGCACTGGCGGATTTCCGGGTCCTGGATCGGGCCCACGGCACCGCCGGCGCCGAACATCCGCACCCGTACCCCCAGGCGGCTCAGGGCCTGGCCCAGTTCCAGCCCGATCACCCCGGGCCCGAACACGGCCACGGAGTCCGGCAGGTCCTGCCATTCGAAGATGTCGTCGTTCACCACCAGCCGGTCTTCCGCCGCCTTCAGGAAGCCCGGAATGTTGGGGCGGGAGCCGGTGGCAATCACAACCCGGTCCGCCTCGATTTCATGGTCGTCACCCACCCGCAGGCGATGGGGCGACAGGAAGCGGGCATGGCCCCGGAAACGATGGGCTTCCGGGAAGCCTTCCACCGCCTCCAGCACGAAACCGACGAAGCGGTCGCGCTCCGCCCGCACCCGTTTCATCACCGCCGGGCCGTCGATGGCCACCTCGCCGGTGCGAACCCCGAACCGATCCGCATGGCGCGCATCGTGGGCCGCTTCCGCTGCCGCGATCAGCAACTTGCTGGGCATACACCCCACCCGGGCACAGGTGGTGCCGTAGTGGGTGGATTCGATCAGGGCCAGGCTGTCGGTGTGCTTGCGGGCCGCCCGATAGGCTCCCATGCCCGCCGTACCGGCTCCCAGGATGGCGACATCAACCTTGCTGCGTTTGACCACTGGCATTCTCCTGTCTGGACTACGGGTCTCGCCTATAAACATAGCTGGCGCTGTTGGTCACTCAACCCGATTCTGTGGCGAAAACCGACATTTACCTCTATGCTGCCGGTTTTTCCGGAATTCAAACGCGGGGTGAGATGTGTCTGCCTACTGGGCCGAATTTGCAACCGTTGCCATTGTTCACCTGCTGGCCGTCGCCAGCCCGGGTCCCGACCTGGCCGTCATGCTGCGCCAGGCGCTGTCCCAGAGTCGCCGCAACGCATTGCTGACCGCCACGGGCATTGGCCTCGGCATCCTGGTGCACGTGACCTACTCACTGCTCGGCATCGGTCTGCTGATCCAGCAGTCACTGACGTTATTTACGATCCTGAAGGTCATTGGTGCACTGTACCTGACCTGGATTGCGATACAGTGTCTGAAATCAAGGGCGGGAGGTGTTCATGTGGACACCCGGGGGGCAAAGGTTCAGTCCGGGCCGGCGGCCTTCCGGCTGGGTTTCCTGACCAACACCCTGAATCCCAAGGCCACGCTGTTCTTCGTGTCGCTGTTTTCCGTGGTGATCAGCCCCGGTACGCCGGTTGCCGTGCAGGCGGGCTACGGGCTCTACATGGCCATCGCCACCGGCCTGTGGTTTGCCGGGGTGGCGGTATTCTTCACCCTGCCCCGGGTACGGCGCGCCTTTGATCGCTTCGGTCACTGGCTGGACCGGCTGATGGGCGGCGTCCTGCTGGTCCTGGCGGGGCAACTGCTGTTATCCACCGTATCCGGTGACAGCGCCCCACCCCAGAACTGATGTTCCCTCCTGGCGATCAGAGTGACCGCAGAAGGGCTTCCGTCTCTTCCCAGCCCAGGCAGGGATCGGTGATGGACAGGCCGTAGGCCAGCTCATCGCCATCGTCCTGCCGGCCCTGGCGCAGGAAACTCTCGATCATCAGGCCCTTGATGGCCAGGTTACCGGCCTGGCGCTGGGCCACCACCTCGCGGGCGATGCCCGGCTGCCGCTCCGGCTGCTTGCAGGCGTTGTCATGGCTGCAGTCAACCATCACTGCGGCACTCACGCCGGCGGCGGTCAGGGCCTCCATGGCAGCGTTGATACTGTCAGCATCGTAGTTGGTGATACCGCGCCCGCCCCGGAGCACCAGGTGGGTATCGCGATTGCCCCGGGTGGTGATCATCGACGGCTGCCCATGGGCATCGAAACCCAGCCGGTGGTGACCGTGGGCAGCGGACTTCATGGCATTGACCGCCACGCCGACAGAGCCGTCGGTGCCGTTCTTGAAGCCGGTGGGCATGGGCAGGCCGCTGACCAGTTCCCGGTGGATCTGGGACTCGGTGGTGCGGGCGCCGATGGCGGTCCAGCTCACCAGGTCGTCCAGGTAGTCCATGGCCAGGGGGCTGAGGGCCTCGGTGGCCAGGGGCAGCCCCAGGTGGGCCAGGTTCACCAGCAGGCGACGGGAGCGTACCAGCCCCTCGCCCAGGTTGCCCTCGCCGGTGCGCTCCGGGTCGTACAGCAGGCCCTTCCAGCCCACGGTGGTGCGGGGCTTTTCCAGGTAGGCCCGCATCACGATCAGCATGCGGTCGCTGACCTCGTCCGCCAGCGCCGCCAGCTTCTCGCCGTATTCCAGGGCGGCCACTTCATCGTGAATCGAGCAGGGCCCCACCACCATCAGCAGGCGGTCGTCATCGCCATTGAGGATGGCGCGGATCTCCTGGCGGTGCTGATCGATCTGGGATGCCAGGTAGTCCGGCACCGGAATGTCCCGGCGTAATGTGGCGGGTGTGGGCAAGGGTGTGGCGATTTTCCCCGACGGATCGGGTTGCGGATCCGCAGGTGTTTCCACGGGATTGGCCTCCTGTGTCGTCCGGACGTCCAGCGGCATGTTCATGTTATTCAAATCCTTCTCATTTTTGCCAGTTGGAAACGAAAAAGCCCCGGCTGGGAGGCTACCAGTCGGGGCTTTTTGGTCCGGTGGCAGCCTGGGTTCGGTGCCGGGCTGCCTTTTCCTGAATCTGTCTTGCGTGTGCTACAGGCGGCCTCGGCTCTGGCTAAAATAAAAGCCATAACCAAAAAACCACCAGAAGAACACGGAAACACCCGCCGTCGCATTCGCGAGGCGTGTCAGGGCGCTCATCTTGTGAGCCGCCTGTAATTGACAGGGTGCATTAGTCGTATTCATGATCGACAATATACTCCCCGGCTTTCCCGGTTTGCAACCGCTGCCTTCAATTTTCTGCGGAGATGTCCATGGCCAGTACTCCTGCCCGTACCCTGATCCTGTTCCTGATCCTGTTGCCCGCCCTGGCGCTGGCGGCGTCCGAGAACCGCACCTTCACCCTGGAAAACCGGCCGGCCCAGGAGGTGGCAGACCAGCTCAGGTCCCTCTACCCGGAAAGTGAACTGACCATGGCCGCCCAGGGCAGCCAACTGGTGACCCGTGGTGAGCCGGAGGTACTGGATGAAATCGGGCAGCTTATCCAGACCATGGATGTGGCACCGGTGCAGCTACGCATCACCGTCCGCAGCGGCGGCCAGGTTCAGGGCAAGCGCTCCGGCGGAGGTGTCAGCAGCGGTCACGGCAACGTGGTCACCATCCAGGGCCAGAGCCGGACCATCAGCACCCAGAGCCGCCAGGAACGGAACGTGGTGGTGCAGGACGGGCAATCCGCCCATATCAGCTCCGGCCAGGTGCGCACCCTGCCGGTGGCCATCCAGGGCGGACGCAACCCGGCGGCCATCTACCAGCAGGTGGATATCCGCAGCGGCTTTATTGTTACGCCGCAACGTATTTCCGACCAGCAGATCGAGCTCAGCATCACTGCGTTCGAGAACATGCCGGACGCCGGCATGGACGGCTATGAAACCGACGCGGTGGTCACCCAGCGCCGGGTCGCCCCCGGTGAATGGGTCGACGTGGGCGGCACCGAAACCACCCGGCAGGGCCAGCAGTCCGGCATTACCTACCAGGTTGGCGGCAGCCGCCAGGAAAACCAGCAGTTTGAAGTGAAAGTCGACATCCTCTAAAGCCGCCACCTGGCACGATGACTGCTTAGGCTCCTACCTTGCGAGTCGCTCCTTCGCCCCGGCCCCAGCGCCGGGGCACGCCTGCCCCCGGTTCGTCGCGAATTCCCTCGCCCCGTAGACGCACCAGGACAAGGCGCAGAAGCAAGGCGACACAGGTTGTGCTCCATCCTGGAGCGTTGTCACCGTGTTATGGAGGTACCCTTGTCCTGGCTGAATCATCTTTCCATGCGTGGGAAGCTACTGCTTCTTATCCTTCCGGCCCTGGTGGCCATCCTCTGGTTTTCCCTGTCGGCCTTCTGGTCCAGTTCGGTCAGGGTGGACAATACCCGGGCCCTGCTGGACCGGGTGGCCATCACCCAGGCCGTCGATCCCCTGATCGAACACCTGCAGAAGGAGCGGGGCCTGACGGCCCTGATGCTGGCCTCCGGCGGCAGCGATTCCCGCGCGGTGGAGCGCCTGGAGGAGCAACGTGCGATCACCGACCAGCAACTGGAAGTATTCCGGCAGGAACGGTCATCACTGATCGAGCTGTTGCCAACCGACAGCCCCACCCGCGAGCGCCTGGAGTCGATACAGGCAGAGCTCGCCGGCCTGCCGGGGCTTCGCGACGAGGCAGACAGCACCATCCTGACCATTCCCGAGGCGACGGGTCGCTATTCCGCCATCATCATGAACATGATCGGAATCACCCCTAACATCCTCGCCCGGATCGACGACGGTCGCCTCAGCCGTACACTGAGCGGTTACCACGCCCTGACCATGGCTGCGGAATGGGCCGGGCGGGAGCGCGCTGCTGGTGCCGCCATTATCCGTTCAGGCAGCACGGACTTTGCCGCCTACGCCGCCCTGAGCCAGTTGGCCGGGCGACAGCGGGCCCTGCTGGACACCACCGGTGACCTGCTGGGCCCGGAAACCGCCCGTCGCCTGCGGGACCTTGCTGCCTCCGACGACGCACAGGCCTTTGTCGGCCAGCGGGAGCAACTGGTGTCCTCGGAATTCGGGTACATCGGCATGGCCGGCATCGAATGGTTCGACCTGGCCACGACCCGCATCGACCAGTTCTACGCCCTCAAGAACGACGTGGTCACCACCATGGCCGCCCAGGCGTCGCAAAGCCTGGCCACGGCAAAGGCCGGTCAGCGGCAGTTGCTGGCCATTACCGTCATTGCCGTGGTGATCTTCGTGGCCATTGCCCTGCTGCTTGTGCGCAGCATCAGCGGTCAGGTCCGCACCCTGCTCACTGATATCGACACCGTCACCGAGCAGCGCACCCTGGGCGTTCGCACCAAGGTGACCAGCCGGGATGAAATGGGGCGTATCGGCCATGCCCTCAACCGCTTGCTGGAAACCTTTGGGGGGGCCATCACCCGAATCGACCAGGCCAGCGTGCAACTGGCCAGTGCCACCGAGCAGACCAGCACCACGGCGAACCAGGCCGTGGACCGGGTCACCCGCCAGCAGGGGGAAGTGGAACAGGCGGCGACAGCCATCGAGCAGATGGCGGCCACATCCGCCGAGATCTCAAGCAATACCCAGGACGTAGCCACCGCCGCGAACACCGCCACCGAACGCAACCAGCAGGGGCAGACCGTGGTGCGGGAAAGCCTGGCCCAGGTGGAGCAACTGGCGGCGTCCATCCAGTCGGTGAGCGACACCATGGAAGACCTGCGGGCCGCCAGCCTGGAGATCACCAACATGGTGGACATGATCAGGAAGGTGGCCGACCAGACCAACCTGCTGGCCCTGAACGCCGCCATCGAGGCCGCCCGGGCGGGGGAACACGGTCGCGGCTTCTCGGTGGTGGCCGACGAAGTGCGCACCTTGGCCCGCCAGACCCACGAATCCACGGTGGAGATCGAGGCCATCATCGCCCGCTTCCGGGACATTGCCGATAACGCCCACCAGGCCATGGGGACCAGTCACCAGCAAGCCCTGGATACCGCCCGGCAGGCCGGTGACCTGGCCGATACCTTTGCCGCCATCAACGAGGATGTGGCCCGGATCTCCGGCATGGCCAGCCAGATCGCCACCGCCGCGGAGGAACAGGAAGCGGTGACCCAGGATATCGCCCGTGGCATGGATAGCGTGCGGGAGGCCTCCCAGCAGACCCTGGCCGGCTCCCGGGAGATCAACCAGGTAACCCGGGAGCAGGCGTCGCTGGCGGAGGAACTGCGGGCACTGTCCGGCCGCTATGCCACCTGAGAAATCCGGCATTCGATGACAGCCACCATTGTGGCTGCCAGAATAGTCAATTTGTGGAGACCAACATGGATACCTTCCTCAAGGCCCTGCCCAAGGCCGAACTGCACCTGCACATCGAGGGTTCCCTGGAACCGGAACTGATGTTCGGGCTGGCCCGGCGCAATGGCGTCGACCTGCCCTACCGGTCCGTGGAGGAAGTACGGGCAGCGTACGATTTCAGTGACCTGCAATCCTTCCTCAACCTGTACTACCAGGGCATGGCGGTACTGCAGACGCCCCGGGACTTCCATGACCTGGCCATGGACTACTTCCGCCGGGCGGCGTCGGAGGGCGTGGTGCACGTGGACCTGTCCTTTGATCCCCAGGCCCACCTGAAGCGGGGCATCAGTCTGGATGTGCAGATGGAAGGCCTGCTCGGTGCGATGGATGAAGCGAAAAGGGACCTGGACCTCAGCACCGGGCTGATCCTCAGCTTCCTGCGGGACGAACCGGTGGTCAGCGCCGCCGAGGTGCTGGAGCAGGCACAGCCCTGGCTGGATCGTATCGATGCGGTGGGCCTGGACAGTGCCGAGATGGGCTACCCGCCCGGCCCCTTCGCGGAGGTATTCCGCCGGGCCCGGCAACTGGGTATTCCGGGCGTGGCCCACGCCGGCGAGGAAGGCCCGCCGGCGTATATCCACAGTGCGCTGGATGACCTGGCGGTGATCCGGGTGGACCATGGCGTGCGCTGCCTGGAAGACCCGGACCTGGTCCGGCGGCTGAAAGAGGAACGCATCCCCCTGACGGTCTGCCCCCTGTCCAACGTGCGGCTGAAAGTGGTGGAGCAGATGACCGATCACCCGCTGCCACGCCTGCTGGAGGCGGGCCTGACCCTGACCATCAACTCCGACGACCCCGCCTACTTCGGCGGCGGCGTGCTGGACAACTACCGGGCCTGCCACACCGCCTTCGACTGGAGCGAGGACACCTTCCGCCAACTGGCCCGCAACGCCCTGGAAGCAGCCTTCATGCCGGAGACACGCCGCCAGGCCCTGCTCGCGGACCTGGCGGCGGTGTAAATGTCAGCCCCGGGCTGGCAACACCGGCCAGGGGCCTCAGCGCCGTTCCCACACCTCGATGTGGTTGCGCCGGTCGACACTGTAACCCCGCTCCCCGGGCAGCGCGCCGGCCAGGCCCCGGTCGGCCAGGGCCTCGTGCACCCGCCGCTGGTCCTCGCCCGGCGCCGTTGCCAGGGCCTCGTCCGCCTTGCGCAGCACATAGACCAGGTAGGGCTGGATGCCCGCCTGTACCGGCACGCCCCGGAAGGACGTCTCCACCGCCCCCACGTAACGCTGGTGCGGCTTCGCTGATACCGGCTGGCCATCTTCCGGCTGTTGTTCCTGGATCAGGCCGTCCATGAACGCCAGCTTGTCCGTCAGCATCGGGAAGATCTCATCGGCGATCTGACGCAACAGGGGTTCCAGGGTTTCCGGGATGGCGTCGTCCGCCACGAAGTCGTCGCCGTAGCCGGGGAACTCGGGGGTATCCAGGCCCGGCGCGGTCATCCGCTCCACCCAGCGGAACACCTTGGGCGCCCGCGTCTTCATGATATTGCCCGGTACCGGGTCCCGGCCCAGGTGGGCGAACATCGGCCCGATCAGGCCGTAGTCGGCGATGGACGGACGCCCGCCGAACAGGTACGGATGCTCCGCGAAGTGCACGTTCAGGGTATCCAGCAACTGCTCGTAGGAGGCCTCGATCTCGGGGATGGTGTGGTCATTCACCCCCAGTTGCGGCAGGTAGGAATTCATCCGCGACATGATCTTGTCCGCCAGGGCCGCACCGGCGCCCGCCGCAAACTGGTCCCGCAGGAAGCCTTCCTGGTCGTCCCGGTAGGTCCAGCGGTAGTGCATGGCGTGGGGCAGCATGGCCTGGGTGCCGTAGTACGCGATGATCATCGCCAGCACCCGCTGCAACAGCCCCTGGGGATAGGCGGAATAGCGCACCCCCTGCTGCTCGAAGTGATCGATGATATCCAGGCTGTCCTGGACGATCTCTCCCTCCGGCGTTTCCAGCACCGGGATAATGCTGCGCTGGATGACGGGCATGATGCGTTCGGCAAAGTCCGGGTGGGACGTGGGAATCTCGGTGTAGGGAATGCCCTGGGTCCTCAGGTAGCAGCGGGCGATTCCGGTGTACAGGGAATGGGGTACACCATAGAGACGTTGTGGGGTGTCCTGGCTGGGCATGCGTTGTCCTGACCTCCTGATCCGGTCGGGAGTCGCGGGCCTGAACCATGGGCCCGCGTTTCCCTGAGCGTTATTGTATGAGTAGCGGGCAGACTGGCTGCCACGGGAGCATCATCATAACGCTTTAGCGGCCATCACGCAGACCCGGTGGTCAGTTGTCCCCATCCTCCGCCAGTTTGTAGGCCACTACATAGTCTCCCAGGGTTGTGCCGATGGAACCGTGACCACCGGCCACCTGCACCACCATCTGCTCACCCTGGCTGTTCAGGTAGGTCATGGGAGTGGCCTGGCCACCCGCCGGCAGCCGGGCCCGCCACAACTGCTCGCCGGTGGTCAGGTCATAGGCGCGCAGGTAGTCGTCCACGGTGGCCGCCAGGAACACCACGCCACCCTCGGTGATCACCGGTCCGCCAATGCCCGGCACACCCAGGCGGAAGGGGACCGGCAGGGGGCTCATGTCCCGCACGGTGCCGTTGCGATGCTTCCAGACAACCTCCCCGGTGCGCAGGTCGGCACCGGCCACATAGCCCCAGGGGGGCTGCTGGCAGGGAATTCCCAGGGGCGACATCAGCGGTTTCAGCTCCACCGAATAGGGGGCACCGGTATTGCTGTTCAGGCCCTGCTCCCCCTGGTTGACCGGACCTTCCGGCGTGACCCCTTCCTCGTTGGGCACCAGTCTGGAGACAAAGGCCATGTACAGGGGCATGCCGAACATCACCTGACGTTTCGGATCCACCGCAATGCTGCCCCAGTTGAAGACCCCGAAGTTACCGGGGTACACGATGGTGCCCTGCTCGCTGGGCGGCGTGTAGCGCCCCTCATACTTGAGGGAGCGGAACTGGATGCGGCAGGCCAGCTGGTCGAAGGGGGTCGCACCCCACATATCCGCCTCCCGCAACGGCGGCGGGTTGAAGTTGAGGTCGGACACCGGCTGCGTCGGTGCGGTGTAGTCCCCTTCGATGGCGCCCTGGGGAGCGGGTTCCTCGGTGATCGGGTGGATCGGCTCGCCGGTTTCCCGGTTGAGCACGTAGACATCCCCCTGCTTGGTGGGAACCACCAGGGCCGGCTGCACGCCCTCGTCGGTTTCCAGGTCCAGCAGGCTGGGTTGTGCCGGGGTGTCCATGTCCCATAGGTCGTGGTGGACGAACTGCCGCACCCAGGCCACCTGGCCGGTGTCCAGTTCCAGGGCCACTACCGAACTGGAGAAGCGCTCCTCATGCTCGGAGCGGTACATGCCAAGCTGGTCCGGGGTACGGTTGCCCATGGGGAAGTAGACCAGCCCCAGCTCCTCGTCGGCGCTGGCCACGGACCAGCTGTTGGGGGAACTGGTGGTGTAGGTCTCGTTCTCGGCGATGGGGTCAGTCTGCTCCGGGTTGCCGGAATCCCAGTTCCAGACCAGTTCCCCGGTGTGGGTGTCGTAGGCGCGGATCACGCCGGAGGGGGAGTTGATGTCGTAGTTGTCGTTGACTGAACCGGCGACCACCACCACGCCGTTGGCCACCACCGGCGGTGAGGTGGAGTAGTAGAAGCCGGACTGGGTGAACGGCATGTTGTGCAGCAGGTCCAGCTCACCATTGTCCGCAAAGTCCTGGCACCGGGCGCCGGTGGCCGGGTCCAGCGCCAGCAGGCGGGCATCGGCGGTGGGCAGGTACAGGTGGGCGTCGCAACTCACCGGTGACTGGTCCTCGGCCGGGCCGCTGATGGTCCGCACGGCGGGAGCGGTGCCAGGGCCGGCCTCGGGGGGCAGATAGGACACACCCCGGCAGGTCTGGTGCTGGCGCTGGTTGTTGGGCTCGATACCCGCCTTGTAGACCCAGCGCTCGTCGCCGGTGTCCGCATCCAGGGCCACCAGCCAGTTGTGGGGTGTGCACAGGTAGAGGGTGTTGCCCACCTTGAGGGGCGTCACCTCGTAGGTGGTCTCCCCGGTGTCCTCCGGCTGCTTGACGTCACCGGTCTGGTAGCGCCAGGCCAGCTCCAGGTTGTCGACATTATCCGGGGTGATCTGGTCCAGGGGCGAATAGCGCTGGCCCAGGTTGGTCCGCCCCCAGGCCAGCCAGTCTTCTCTCGGGCTGTCCCCGAGGCGGGGGTCCTCCATGACCACCTCTTCCCCCAGGCGACCCTCGATACGATGGGGATCGTTCAGCATGCTGGCCAGCAGGGCCACGCCGATCACCGCCCAGACCGCGCCCAGGCCCAGGGCCGGGCCCCGGTCGTTACGGGAGGCCGGAATCAGCAGCGGAATGGCCAGCAGCAGGAACCAGCCCATGCGGGTGGCCAGGGGCCACCAGTCATAGCCCGACTCCCAGAGACTCCAGGCCGCCGTGGCAATCAGGAACAGGGCGTAGAGGCCCTGGGCCGTGGTTCGGCGCCTGGGCGCCATGATACCAACCACCACCAGCACCAGGCCGGCCACCAGGTAATAGAGGCTGCCCCCCAGGCTGAGCAACCAGCCGCCGCCGATGATCAAGCCCAGCCCCAGAACCACGAACACAACCGCAAGCAAACCCATGGCGTCGATCCTTGATTTCGCTGACTTTCCCTAAAAATAGCCACCTAAGTGCCATCCTGCCACCAGCGCTGAAGGAGGTGAACAGAGTTTAAGACATCGGGCTCAGGCGCCGCGCTTGCCCAGCAGCACCGACTTGGCTTCATTGACCTTGGCGGCGAGGTAATCGTTGCCACCACGGTCCGGATGGATCCTCTGCATCAGCCGGCGGTGGGCCGCCACGATCTCGTCACGGCTGCAGCCTGGCTCCACGTTGAGGATCTCACAGGCTTCCCGCTCGGACATCTGCCCGGAGGATGCCGCCTGTTGGCGCCGGCGCTCCTGCCCTTCCCCGGAACCCTCTTCGGGATCCCTCTCACCAAACAGACGCCGCACATGGGGCAGGAACTGCAGCAGCGACGGCAGTTTGCGCAGCAGCGGAATCAGCGCCGCCACCGCGGCAGTCAGCACATGCACCCGCCCGGTAAGCACCATGAACACCAGCAGCACCCCGGCCACCGCCAGCACGATCTTCCAGGTGGCGGCCTTTTTCTGTGTGGGGTCCAGGGCACCCCATCGCTTGAGGACATAGAAAAGCAGGGCGGCCAGCGCGAGCCCCAGGATCCATTGCATGCAGAGTCTCTCCGATATGTTCCGGTCTGATTCTACACGCCCCGGACGGCAGATGAATGACAGCACGTCATATTCCGGGCCGCTTTCGTGCTGCCGTCTTTTCACCTTCCGCGCGGGAGTGTAGGCTTTTGAATGATCCCAAGACATGGAAGCAACCCGTGACCCTATCCACCCTGACCTGGCTCTTTATTGCCGGATTCGCCATCTGGTACTGGTGGCGGGCCAAGGCCATCAAGGATTCCGTGCTGGCCGCCGCCCGGAACTACTGCAAACGCATGGATGTGATGCTGCTGGACGACGCCGTGTACCTGCGGGGCCTCTGGTTCAAACGGGACCGGCAGGGCCAGTTGCGGGTATGGCGGCGGTTCCTGTTTGATTTCACCACTACGGGTGAAGAGCGCTATCTTGGCCGTATCATTATGCTGGGGCAGCGGGTGGAGCACATCGAGTTGCAGGCCCATCGCTTCCAGCAGTAACCGGGGCATTGAAGCCACGACTATCCGAATTGATGACGACTGATCAGGAGACCGGATCCATGACCGACGAAACCCGCACCGAAGGAGCCCTCACCGGCGCACAACTGTTTGTCCGTGCCCTGGAAAACGAAGGCGTGCGTTATATCTTCGGCGTGCCGGGGGAGGAAAACCTCGACCTGCTGGAAGCCCTGCGGGAGTCGTCCATCGAACTGGTGCTGAACCGCCACGAACAGGCGGCGGGGTTCATGGCCGCCACCTACGGGCGACTGACCGGGCGGGTCGGCGTGTGCCTGTCCACCCTGGGCCCCGGGGCCACCAACCTGGTCACCGCCGCGGCCTATGCCCAGCTGGGCGCCATGCCCATGATGATGATTTCCGGACAGAAGCCCATCAAGTCGTCCAAGCAGGGGCTGTTCCAGATCCTCGACGTGGTGGACCTGATGCGGCCACTGACCAAATACACCCGGCAGATCAGTAACGCCAACACCATTCCCGCCAAACTGCGGGAGGCCTTCCGCCTGGCGGCGGAAGAACGGCCCGGTGCGGTGCACCTGGAACTGCCGGAGGACATCGCCGCAGAGCTGGCCACGCCGGACACCCATATCTTCTCGCCCAGCGATGCCCGCCGCCCCACCGCCAGTGAAAAGAGCCTGCAGAAGGCGGCGGACATGATCCGCGACGCGAAGCACCCGCTGATCATGATCGGCGCCGGCGCCAACCGCAAGCGGGTGTCCCAGGCCCTGATCCACCTGGTGAACACCACGGACATTCCCTTCTTCACCACCCAGATGGGTAAGGGTGTGGTGGACGAACGCCACCCCCGCTACATCGGCAACGCGGCGCTGTCCAGCGGAGACTTTGTCCACTGCGCCATCGACCACGCCGACCTGGTGATCAACGTGGGCCACGATGTGGTGGAGAAGCCCCCCTTCTTCATGCACCCCGGTGGCAAGCAGGTGATCCACATCAACTTCAGTGGTGCCGACGTGGACCCGGTCTACTTCCCCCAGCACGAGGTGGTGGGCGACATCGCCAATACCGTGGAATGGCTGGCGGACCACTGCGGACGCTGCTCCAGCCACGACTTCACCGAGTTCCTGCGGGTCAAGGACGCCCTGGAAGCCCACCTGGAGGACCGCTGCGAGGACAACGGCTTCCCCATCATCCCCCAGCGCATTGTGCGGGATGTGCGCCGGGTCATGCCGGACGATGGCATCATCGCCCTGGACAACGGCATGTACAAGCTGTGGTTCGCCCGCAACTACAAGGCCTACGACAACAACACGGTGCTGCTGGACAACGCCCTGGCCTCCATGGGGGCCGGTCTGCCCAGTGCCATGATGGCGGCCATGCTGTACCCGCAGCAGAAGGTCATGGCCATCTGCGGCGACGGCGGCTTCATGATGAACAGCCAGGAGCTGGAAACCGCCGTGCGGCTGAAGCTGAACCTGGTGATCATGATCATCAACGACAACGCCTACGGCATGATCAAGTGGAAACAGGCCCAGGATGGATTCCCCAACTTCGGCCTGGACTACGGCAATCCGGATTTTGTGCGCTACGCCGAGTCCTACGGCGCCAGCGGGCACCAGGTAACCCGCGCCGACGACCTGCAACCCACGCTGGAGCGGGCCATGAAGGAAGGCGGCGTGCACCTGGTGGACGTGCCCGTGGACTACAGCGAGAACGACCGGGTATTCAACCGGCAACTGGCGGAACTGACCCGGGACCTGAACGCCGACTGCCAGTAGCGCCAGCAATGGGCCACCTTCGGCAATCACCTACCGGAGAACCGTCCCGCGCAACGACGGATCTTGCCTATACTGCGGGTGTCACCCACCTTACGACCACCGCAAGTAAAGGCCCATGGATATCCAGAACGAACACCGCTACGCCATCAACCTCAATGTGCGGGGCATCCAGCCTTCCGCCACCCTTCGCATCAATGAGCTGAGTAACCAGCTCCGCGCCGAGGGCCGCGATATCATCAAGCTGGGTCTGGGCCAGTCGCCCTTCCCGGTGCCGGACCGGGTGGTGGCGGCGCTGCGGGAACATGCCGCGGAGAAGGACTACCTGCCGGTGAAGGGCCTGAAGGGCCTGCGGGAGGCCATTTCCGGCTACATCAACCGGGCCGAGCGCATGCGCTGCAACTGGGAGGACGTGCTGATCGGCCCCGGCTCCAAGGAGCTGCTGTTCATCCTGCAACTGGCCTACTACGGCGACCTGCTGATCCCCCGCCCCAGCTGGGTGTCCTACGCGCCCCAGGCCCGGATTATCGGGCGGTCGGTGCACTGGCTGCCGACCCATGCGGAGAACAACTGGCAGCTCACCGCCGACGAGCTGGACATCATCTGCCGGGACGACCCCACCCGTCCCCGCATCCTGATCCTCAACTACCCGTCCAACCCCACCGGCTGCACCTACACCGACGACCAGTTGCTGGCCATTGCCAACGTGGCCCGCAAGTACCGGCTGATCCTGCTGTCGGATGAGATCTACGGGGAGGTACAGTTCGATGGCCGCCACAAGTCCATTGCCCGCTACTACCCCGAGGGCACCATTATCAGTACCGGCATGAGCAAATGGCTGGGGGCCGGCGGCTGGCGCCTGGGGGCCTTCATCTTCCCGCCGGAGCTGCGGCCCCTGCAGGATGCCATGGCGATTATCGCCAGCGAGACCTTCACCTCCACGGCGGCGCCCATCCAGTATGCGGGCATCACCGCCTTCAATGGCGGCGAGGACATTGACGAGTACCTGCGACATTCCCGCCGCATACTCAAGGCCATCGGCGAGTATGTGCACCGGCGCCTGACAGACATGAACGTGGATGTGCGCAAGCCGGAAGGCGCCTTCTACCTGTTCCCGGACTTCTCCGCCTACCGCGACGGCCTGGCAAGGCAGGACATCAAGACCAGCGCGGCCTTCTGCAAGCGGCTGCTGGAAGATACCGGTGTCGCCATGCTGCCGGCCAGCGACTTCGGCTTCGTGCCGGACCAGCTCAGCGCGCGCCTGGCGTTCGTGGACTTCGATGGTGCGGAGGCCCTGAAGCTCGCCGCCGGCGAGTTTGCGGACCAGGATCTTGCAGAGGGAGAGGACTTCGTCCAGCAGGCCAGCCCGAAGCTGGTCAAGGCCATGGAACGGATCGAATCCTGGCTGAAGGGACTGTAAAACGAGGGGCAATAAAAACATCGGGCCCTGGCCGGATCTCGGTCAGGGCCCGTTCAGCAACTCATGAAGCGTTGCTGTCGGCTTTCTCTTCCGCTTCCTGGTCAGCGGTTTCCGCTGCCTTGGTGTCCTGGGCGGACTCTTCGGCGAGCTGCTGCTCCAGAACTTCTTCCATCCAGTACTGCTGGGCGCTGGCGTTGGCGGCACCCATGACACCGGCTACGGCGATAGCGGCGATGGCGGCGGTTTTCTTCAGGTTTGCATTGATACCGAACATGATTGAACTCCTCAGAAATGAATAATTGAACTCGTCGGGTATCAGCGCTTGAAGCTCTTGGCTGATCTCGATGGTTGTATTATTGAGGAGTTGCGCCAATCAAAAAAATTGTTTAGCAGTATTCATCACATCATTTTAAATGATGATTCATTCGCACTGCTGTGTACCGATCTGTTCGATAATGTCCTGCCATTCCTCCAGGATCAGGAACTCCACCAGCGACCGCATCCAGATCAACCCCGGGTCCCGGTCATGGCGGGCGTGCCAGATGAGATAGACGTTGATGGGGTCCACGTCGATGGGCAGGTGGGTCAGCCACAGACCTTCCCGGAACTGGGCGTCCTGCACCATGCCAACGGGTAGCGCCGTGATCATGTCCGATGACCGCAACAGTTCCGGAATGGTCGGGTACTGGTTCACCGTCACCGCCACCCGTCGACTGAGCCCCATCCGGTCCAGCACCGTGTCCACCGGCCCGTGGGTGTCGCCGGACAGGGAGATCAGCAGGTGGCGGGCATCCAGGAATTCCTCCAGTGTCACCGGTCGTCCGGCCAGGGGGTGCCCCTCCCGCATGGCCAGCACATAGCCACTGTCCAGCAGCCAGGTACTGCGCAGGCTGTGGTCGTGCTCCTGCAGCATGCCGATGGCCAGATCCACATGAGCCTCCCGCAACTGCAGGTGGGCGCCTTCCACCGTATAGGGCACGGCGTGCAGGTCAATGCCCGGCGCTTCCTTCTCCAGCCGATTCACCAGCGGTGGCCAGAGCATGTCCAGGATCAGGTCCGACAGGGCCACCCGGAACTTGCGCCGGGACGTGGCGGGGTCGAAGTTACTGGTGGTCACCGCCCGGGACAGCTCGTGCATGGGGCCGCGCACCTGGTCCCACAGGCTCAGGGCGAAGGACGTGGGCTCGATCTTTCGGCCTTTCTTGACGAACACCGGATCACTCCACGCATGGCGCATGCGCGATACCGCGTTGGACACCGCCGGCTGGGTCATGGACAGGCGCTCCGCCGCCCGGGTGATGGAGCCTTCGGTCATGATGGCATCGAAGATGTACAGCAGTGTCAGTTCCTGGTTTTTCAAACGCCCGCCTCTACCCTACAATTGATCAGCTTGCTAAATCGTCGGAAACGACGAAGTCTGCCATTGCCACCGGATTTATGCTATCCGATGGGCCAGAACCCCTGGCCTTTCAGCCTGTTCCACCCCAGCCGGATGCCCCATGTCTCAAGTGGAATTGATGTTCCAGCGTTACGGGCCCAAATACAAGTGGCTCGTTACCCTCACCATGCTGCTGGGGCTGGTGGCGCTGGGCATGTCCATTACCATCGTCAACGTGGCCACGCCCTATATCAAGGGTTCGCTGGGGCTGAGCGATGTGCAGGTGCAGTGGATTTCCACCGGCTTCCTGGCGGCCACCACGGTGGCGCTGCTGATCGCTCCCTGGCTGGTGCGGGCCTTTGGCCAGCGGGCCACCTTTGTGGGGCTACTGGCTACCTTTGTGGTGGCCTCCATCATCGGCGGCCTGGCCACCAGTATGGCAGCGATCGTGGCGGCCCGGGTGGTCCAGGGGGCCATGACCGGGCTTATCCGACCCCTGGCGCTGGACGCCATGTTCTCGGTGTTCCCCGCCAATGAACGGGGCATGGCCACCGCCATCTACGGCATGTGCCTGGGGCTGCCCCTGACCCTGGCCACGGTGATCGGTGGCTGGCTGGTGGAGACCTTCACCTGGCGCTACGTGTTCTTCGTCACCCCACCCATGTGCCTGGCGGCCATGGTGATGGGCTACCTGTTCCTGCCCACCCGGGAGGAGACCGGCCCGCGCCCGCCCTTCGACTGGCCCGGCGCCACCGGTTTGTTCGCCTGCATCTTTGCCCTGCTCACCGCCCTGTCCAACGGCCAACGCTGGGGCTGGGACAGCCTGGCGGTGGTCGGCCTGGTGGGGCTGTCGCTGTTGCTCGGGACCGGGTTCGTGTGGTGGCAGCGGCGCACCGCCTTTCCGCTGCTGGACCTGGGTATATTCCGCCACCGGGCGTTCGTGGCGGGCTGCCTGGCCATCTTCGTGTTTGGTGGTGCCTTCTACGCCATCATGTACCTGCTGCCGCTGTTCTCCCAGGGCATCCTGCATTTCCGGCCGGTGACCACGGGGCTGCTGTTCCTGCCCTCCACCCTGGTACTGGCAGTACTGGTGCCCATCGTCGGTCGCCTGAGTGACCGCTACCCGGCCCATTACATGACCCTGCCGGGGCTGGCCTTTGCCATCTTCGCGGTCTACCTGTTCTCGCTGTCCGACGCCTACACCTCGTTCTTCTACCTGGCCCTGGCGCTGACCCTGATGAGCATGGGCATGGCGTCGTTTCCACCGCCCACCCTGTCCGGGGCCATCGGCTCGCTGCCACCGGCGCTGACCGGCTACGGCTCCGGCGTGATCAACTTCATGCTGCAGATGGGCGGGGCCTTCGGTACCGCCGCCCTGGTCCTGATGATGGACCGGCGCATTACCTGGCACGGCAGCCATATCAGCACCGGGATGACACCGGGCAACGATACCGCCATGGCCACCGCAGACCACTGGCGGGACCTGCTGGCGGGCACCGGCGTGCCGGACGCCTGGCAGACCACCGCCGCCCTGCAGAAGCTCGGCGCCACCGAGCAGTTCTGGGCCACCATCATGGCCTACCAGGACGGCTTCTGGCTGGTGATGGTCTCGCTCACCTTCGTGGTGATCCCGGCCTGGCTGCTGAGCCGCTGGAGCCGGACACCCCAACACGCAACCGACTGACCCGACACGGACCCATTCCATGGCTGATGACAAGAACAACAACTCCACCGCCGACAACCGCAAGCCCGCCATGCGCCCCGGCCGCATGGCCAGGCTGTTGCTGCTGGCCCTGCTGGTGGTGGCCGGCCTGGTGTGGCTGGGCCAGTGGCTTTGGTACCGCACCACCCACGTGGTGGAGGACAACGCCAGCGTAACCACCGACCTGGTCACCGTATCCTCCCGCCTGCCCGGCCGGGTGGACACCTTCACCCTGGACAATGGTGACGAGCTGGGTGCCGGCCAGACCGTGGCGAACCTGTACAGCCGCCCGGAACAGCTGGAGCTGGAGCAGCGCCAGGCCCGGGTGGCCCGCATGGAGGCACAACTGGCCCTTGAACAGCAGCAGGCCGAACAGGCCCGCCGGCAGCTGCAGGGCGGCATCGCCAACGCCGAACAGCAACTGGCCGCGGCCCGGGCCGAGCTGAAAGTGGCGGAAGTGGAACTGGAAGACGCGGAGCAGGCCTGGCAGCGGGCCGACACCCTGTTCCAGTCCGGCTCCCTGTCGAAACAGCAGCGGGACCGTGACTACTACAACCGGCTGGCCGCCCGGGCCCGGCTGGAGACCGCCCGCCAGCAGGTGGCCCTGCGCCAGTCCCAGCGGGACAGCGCCGCCCTTGGCCTGTTCTCCGGCAGCACCATGAGCCTGCCCACCCCGGAACTGCTGGAGGCCCAGACCGCCATCACCCGGCAGGAACTGGCGGAAGCCAAGGCGGATGTCCGCAAACAGCAGGCCCGGCTGGAAGACATGACCGTCAACGCGCCCGCCGCCGGCGTGGTCGCCCGCACCTTTGTGGAAACCGGCGAATACCTGTCCGCCGGCCAGCCCATCCTGATGATGTACCAGCCGAACAACATCTGGATCGAGGCGAAGGTGAAGGAAACCGACGTACGCAATCTGGCCGTGGGCCAGAAGGTAAATATCCACGTGGACGCCTGGCCCGACCACAACTTCTCCGGCCAGGTGCAGACCATTGGCCGCTCCGCCACCAGCGAGTTCGCGCTGATCCCCAGCTCCAACCCGTCCGGCAACTTCACCAAGGTCACCCAGCGCATCCCGGTGCGGATCTCCGTGGACGAGGGGGACCGCCACCTGCTGAGCCCCGGCATGATGGTGGTGATCGCCATCGCCACCGATTGATTCCCGGGGCGCTTCCTGCAATGGTGAGAGCTTTCCGTCATATCTTTCCGCCACACCTTCAGGGAGAGCCGCCCCATGTCCGAGATTGCCGACTTCGCCGAACGCATCGCCCGTGAGGCGGGCGAACTGATCCGCCGGGAGCGGGAACAGAACACCCTTCGCACCGACTACAAACAGCAGACCGAACTGGTCACCCACGCCGACGTGATGGCCGACGAATACATCACCAACGCCATCCGCCAGGCCTACCCGGACCACCGCATCCTCTCCGAGGAAACCATGCCCGACCTCACCCAGGCGGAGGAACTGGACACCCCGCTGTGGATCGTCGACCCCATCGACGGCACCGTGAACTACGCCTACGGCCACCCCCAAGTAGCGGTGTCCATCGCCTGGGCCGAAAAAGGCCGGGTACAGGTGGGCGTGGTGCACGCGCCTTTCGCCAACGAAACCTTCCGCGCGGAAAAAGGCCAGGGCGCCACCCTCAACGGCGGGCCCATCCAACACAGCGGCGCCACTGACCTGCGCCAGTCCCTGTTCGCCACCGGCTTCCCCTACACCAAGGACAACCTGGAACCCCTGGTCCGCCGCCTGAACGTCATGATCCACCACTGCCGCGACCTGCGCCGCATCGGCTCCGCCGCGCTGGATATCTGCTGGGTGGCCTGCGGGCGGCTGGATGCCTATTACGAGACTGTGAGTCCGTGGGACTTTGCGGCGGCTAAGTTGATTGCTCGGGAGGCTGGGGCGAAGGCCGGGCATTTCTCGGAGGTGCCTGAGGGGTATCCGGAGGATCTTTGGGGTAAGGACAACGTGATTACGGCGCCGGGGATCTATGATGGGGTTCGGGCGTTGTTGGTTTCTGCCTCTGGGTGAGTTGGACTGGTCATGGGGTATTTTTGTGGTAGGTTTGGAGTGTGTCGTTTTTTAGTAGGGATGTTGATTGTGGGCCAGATGACGTCAAGGGAATACTGTCACTGTACATCCTGACTCCGTTCACGAGGTACCAAAGCCAATGGACAGGCACACCAGCCAAAACAAAATCGGCAGTATCATACGGAAGTCGTTACTGGGCAGAGGTCTAAGATAAACAAGTTCTCTAAGGCACTGATTGATCTATTCGCACTGAGGTCCGCCGAGATCCCGATATAATAAACAATGTGAAGCGTTGAGGTTGTAGAAAAAGGTCGGCGATCTTTCTCGACCAGAAAATGATCAAAAAATTGAGCTAAAAATCGGACCCATTCTTGAAATCTGGAACACTCATAGCCGAAAACTCACCCAGATTTTACATAGGAACGCGATCAAAATTAGGGGCGGTTTTTTCTACAGCCTCGTTAGCTCTCGACCTGGAAACGAAAGGCTAAAAAATGAACCAAGTCGAGCAACTTTACGCTACCACTATAAATTGACGGCTTACTCAAAATATTAGATTTAGGAATAAAGATGACAGAAGAATTCGACGAAGAAGAAATATATCGTGCCGAGCGGGCGGAAGAATTAATAAATGAAATAGTCGGCAGATGTGACTTGGCAGGTATCGATTATGAGGACTTTTCAGATAGAGAAGATTTTGGAGTCATTGATGTAAATTTTGTTGTTAGCCTCCCATCTGGGCGACGAAAGCGTGATGTTACTCTGTGGGAGGTGGAAGATCTCGAAGAGTTCAATAGCATGGATTTCGAGAAATATACAATAGTTGGGAACTATGCAGCTATTTGCCGATATGATAAGAATATTATAGAGGCTGCCTTTACGGTCATTACCGAAACACCACTTCCAAACCGATTTCTACACAGGCGTATCTTAAAGGCGTTTGGAGTCCAGATTGCTAGGGATAGAACATTTGAACCCTTGGAGTTGACCGCGCCCAATCGAGGAGGGCCAGCGCGGACCAAAATTCTTATCCGCCCTTGTAGCTCAGAACTGAAGACCCTAGCCAACGTTCAAAGCTCTCTTGGGATAAGCATCGAAATCCATTCAAGAATTTCAACTCATGCTGAAGCAATAGGATTGCTTGAAAAGCTATGTCACTCCTTATTTTTTGAGGTTGAAGTTAAAAATGGTTTGGCCCCTGCTCTTCTTAGGAAGAGAGAGCGCCGGTTCCGAACATTAGTCGCAAATGAAATGGAAGGGCCAGAATTCCCCAAGTATGAATACGATGAAGGTGCAATGTCGTTATATTGGTATGGCCGAAGCGCAGTAAACATGCCTCTTCTCCAGTTCTTAGCATTTTACCAAGTCGTTGAGTTCTACTTCCCAGTTTATTTTAAGGCCGAATTGAATCGTAAGGTTAGAGCGATACTGAAAGATCCTTCGTTTCAAGTTGAAAAAGATTCGGATATCTCAAGAATCACAGTAGCTCTTAGTGCACGCTCGGGCGGATATGGAAGTGAGCGAGATCAACTCAAAGCCACCCTAAGAGAATGTATCGACACATCGCAGCTAGAGGAGTTTATAGAAGAAAACCCAAAACGTGCGGAATTTTTTTCCTCTAAACAAAAGGGTTTAACACATTGCACAGTAAACTTAAAGAACAAGGGTGCCGACCTCATAGGGCAAGTGGCAGACCGAGTATACGATATTCGGTGCAAGGTAGTGCACGTTAAATCTGAGGATGGAGATACAGAGCTTGAATTGCTACTTCCGTATACAGAGGAAGCAGAGAAGTTGGGTTTCGATATTGAGCTAATTCAGTTTTTAGCAAAAAAAGTTCTTATCTGTTCTAGCTCTCCAATCAAAATCTAGTCGAGCAAAGTAAGGAACACATAGAAAACCGCGGACGGACACATAAAAAGGCATCGCTACCGTAATAAAATCCTATATAAGGACAAAAATGCAAGACACTCTAAAAATACTTGAAACCGTTAATCAATTCTACTCACAGTCCTTCAACCAGCTTGTAATTATCACGGTAGCTGTACTTACATTTGCTGGCGTCATTATGCCAATCCTTATTTCTCTATATCAAAAAAGGCTATTTAGACTGGAACATCAGGAAATAAAGGAAAAGATAAAAGAAGAGCTCAACGAAGACATGCAAGATGCCGTTACTCGCATACGCGAAGAATACGAAGAAAAAGAAAAGGAGCATCATGATAAAATCAAGTATATTGAAAACAAGCTAGAAAAAGAAGTGTCCGGAGCCTTAGGTGCCAGCTTGCACTTGCAAGCCAGCATGAACATTAGAGATGGAAGCTATCTTGCAGCTTTTTATAGCTTAACTAGGGCAGCGACCAATCACATTAAATCGGAAAAAGAAGTCAACCTCAGAAGAGCACTAAAACTGATAAATAACAAGTGCCTTCCAGAATTAGATAGGAATACTTTGGAGCATGACGAATACATCATAGAATCCTTTGAAGATCTCGTAAAGAGCCTCGCCGAATTTAATTCTAATCAGAGGTACGATGACGATATCCGTTTCTTGAAAATCAGGTTTAAAAATGCCATGGAGAGAGAACACAATGATGAGGCATAGTTAGCAGCCATGGACAGACACACACAAAGAAGAAACGTCCAATCACTCCCCCAGAGAGACAAGCCCCGGTCCATAAATACCAATCACCACACCGTTGATCACAAATCGATCAATTTTCGATCGTTTTGGCCAAATCCAGACCGCGTGAGGCCCATGTGTAACCATCCCCTAAAATCGGTGCATGCGTAATTAGAGTTCTCCGGCCTACAATGAGGCAAACGGAGAACGACATGAAGAAATCACGGTACAGCGAGTCCCAGATCGTCAAGATCCTGAAGGAGGTCGAGGGCGGTCGCTTGGTCAAGGAAGTCTGCCGGGAGTACGGCATCTCCGATGCGACCTACTACAACTGGAAATCCAAGTACGGCGGCATGGAAGCCTCTGATGTGAAGCGCCTCAAGGAGCTTGAAGAGGAAAACCGCCGGCTGAAGCAGATGTACGCGGAGCTGAGCCTGGATCACAAACTGCTCAAGGATGTGATTGAAAAAAAGCTGTAAAGCCAGCCGTTCGACGAGAACTGGTGGATTAACTCAAGCAGGCGCATGGTGTCAGCATCCGTAGAGCCTGCCGAATCGCTGGCATCAGTGACTCTGTGTACCGGTATCGGCCGGACACTTTCCGGGACGAACCGGTGATTGCAGCGCTTCAGAGCGCGACTGAACGCTATCCCGCCTACGGCTTCAGCAAACTGTTCAAGGTGCTGCGACGCTGGGGTCACGGATGGAATCACAAGCGGGTACACCGGCTGTATTGTGCACTCAACCTGAATAAACGACGACGGGGCAAGAAACGACTCCCGACCCGAAACCCGGAGCCATTGAGCGTACCAGTCACCGTTAATCGGTGCTGGTCGATGGATTTCATGAACGACAGTCTGTTCGACAGAATTATGGACAGGGACAGAATTATGGACAGGCATGTCAAAAGAAGGAAGGGACAGAATTATGGACAGGCATGTCAAAAGAAGGAACGCCCAAACCGTCCTCCCAGAGAGGCAAGCCCCGGTCCATAAATACCAACCACAGCACCGCTGATCGAAAATTGATCGCATCGACCTGAATTCGGCCGTTTTGGCCAAATCCAGGCCGCGCGAGGCCCATGGCTTGAGCCATTGTCAGCAAGATGTCAGGCGGGGGTAGGAATTCAGGCGACTCGTCGTCGCCATCCCAGTTCTGCCCGTTGGTTTCGAGCATAACGGACTTCAAACCCGCAGGCTTCCTCTAACCATTCTTCCGGCGAAAGCCCCAGGCGGGTCAGGATCGATGGAAGGTCTTCGGCAATATGACCCCGCTTGGTGGGATGAATGACTCGTCCGGTGTAATCCACCAGTTCCAGATAGTCCTGCAGGCTGAACAGGATACCGCGCACTACATCATTCCGCTGGTTGCCCTCGAATGTCAGGAGCGGCTTGAGGGATACCGGAAACTGCCGCAGGTACCCTGAATCCATCTGCTTCTGGATAGCCTGCCCGAGGTCGAACCGGGGCATCAGCCTTTCCTTGATACTGGTGTGATCCGAGGTTTCCGGCGTCTCGGCCATGGCCGCCCTCACCGGGTTCAGATCGACATAGGCCATACAGCTCAGCAAAGCCTGTTCGGTCAGTAACGCCTGGGACTTGAACCTTGATTCCCAGAAGTGCCCGGTACAGTCGTCTTCCCGATTGGCTTCCCGAGCTATGGGTTCATTCAAGCACTTCATGAACCAGCTCAGATCCGTCAGCCGTTGCCGATAGACCTCTACCGTTCGCTCCAGAAACCGGCGCTCTGCTTCGATCAACGATTCACCCTTGAGGTACCGCTGGACGATAAGGGGCCCTTTGTAGAGGCTGCTCCAGCGTGCCAGCACCTCCTCATCTGTCCATTCCTCGCCCTGCTCCGGACAAAGCTTTACCACCAGGTGGTAATGGTTGGACATGACCGCATAGGCGCATAGGTCAACGGCAAAGAGCGATGACAGCAGGCGAATCCGCTCTTCGATCCACTGGCGCCGGTGTTCGTAGCTCTTTCCGGACTGCTGGTCATACCCACACAGGTAAGTACGGCGCACGCACCGGGAGACAATGTGATAGTACGGAGTGTCGCTAACGGCAACCAGTTGTTCGCGGGGACGGGGCATGGAAATCCTTTCCAAGTGATTATCACGCCAGGAACTATGAGCGAACTACGCCAACCGCTCAATATCGCCGTTTGCGACGTAAAATGACGAACCTGGGGAACAACGGCATGAACCATTGTTCAACGTCAGCAGCTTGCCCAGATTCATCCAACCCAGTAATCTGACCAACGGAATCAAGGAACGCCCTCGTCTAAAGGAAGGACAACCATGGCCAAGCTGCCTCCCGCCGAACTGGCGGACTACGAATTCAATATCCGTTCGTTTCACCCGGAAAAGACCTTTGGTTGGTCCGGGCTTTTCTTCGAAGGCGATGATCGAGGCTTCTCATTACGCCCCAGCGGCCCGATTTCGATCACTTCCCGGATATGGCAACGGTTCACCTTTCATGCAGAAAGTGGAAGCCTGGGCAGAATTACCACCACATCTGACCCATCCCGAGCGCCCTGGTCCGACAAGCCCTACGAATACTCGGAAACCTTAAAGCCCAAAGGGCGCGTCCTCAGCACCTACCACCACGCGCCTCCCTCAGTGCATCGGTATCGTATTTCCGGGAACTACGGCGGGGTCAACCATGCCATGCCAGGTTCAGGAGAAATGCAGGAAAACCTGGGTTTTAGCTACGTACCAACTCTCAACGTAAGCTACCGGATTCTTATCGATATCGACCGGGCCAATCGTCACATGGATCTGGTGGCATACGTTAAAGGTGACGGTTTTCCCAATTGCGAGGCCTTTATCGTAGGGCCCGGGCAAACACCTGTGTTCCTCGGTGTGCATGTTCGTAAGGGCATGCCAGCGACCACACTGGCCGCCAACCTCAACTACCCCATGATTGCCTGTGCCGTCAGGCTCCCATTAGGGCGAAAAGGACAGTTCACTGGCATGATTGGCGACGAGCTGGCCCGGCGCAGGAACAACGAAACAGAGTTAACGTATCAAACCATCGAAACGTGGAACCAGCGGTTCCTTTCCATTAGCCCGAACAGCGGTCATTGCATGGGTCTTGAACAAACAGATCTGAAAGGCTTGTTCGACCTGGAGTGTCTGTTATGACCGGAGCCTTTCTATATCGCCTGCTGGGACACACCGCCCGCATCCTTCTGGCCACCATCGCATTGGCAGGTTGCGCACAATCGGACGAAACAAGGGATCCGGAACGCTATGTCATCCCGGAAGATTACGTGGGATCGTTTCATATCGTTTTTGGCATCCAGTCTGGCGAGCCGCCACTGACGGAAGACGGAACCCGGATATACCAGATTCCTGACAGTGGCGTTCTGCTTAGCAAGGGTGGCCCAAATCCCGGACGAACTGCCAGCGACAAAATCCGCTTCCTCTATGACGGTGAAAACGGTGACTTGCAACCCATCACCGGGCGCTGGACAACCAGCCTTCATGACACCAGTGACAATCGCGCCGATGGGAAGACCTATGTCTTTGGCGGGGGCATTTCGGAGATCCAGCCGGTCAGGCATTGCAACATTTACAGCAAGAGTTTCTATGTTGGGACCAAGTCCCAGGCTTTGGAGCAGGTAAATTACTTCGAGATCTATAGTGACCAAGGTATCGGAGCAATTCCCGAGAGTGTTTTTCTCGAAAGTTGCAATGAAAGATCAACAGATTAAAACCAGGGCCTGAATACAGAAATTCGTCTGGCTCCAACTTTCATAATTTCTCACTGAACAACAGAGGTCGCCGACGCACTTTGCCCCCAACCGGCGACTTTCCCATCAGCGCGTCAGCCCCCATAAACCGGCATAGCCAACGTAGCCTGCGTCACCCGACCAATCCCCCCTTTGTCATCGAACAACCGCGTCTCCACCAGACCATTGCCGTTGTCGCCCATGCGGGCCCGCGCATCGAACCCTATCCATTCGCCGCAGGGCGGGCGTGTCAGGTACAGGCTGATGTCGGCATTGATACTACCCACGTCGTCCGCCACGTGCAGTTGCCCGATGCCGTTGCCGAAGTCCGCCAGGGTGGCCGCCTGTACGGTGGTTGAACAGGGCTCACCGGCCACCACCGGGATCGGCAACCGCATCCAGACCCGCCCTACCCCACGGCCCTGCACGCCGTCGATCAGGCGGACCTCGGCGGTGGTGTGCAGCCCGGTGAGTGTCAGTTGCGGCACGTCGCGGCCACGTTCGGAGATCTGTACCAGGGTCTGCGCCGGGCCCTCCCGGGCCGGCAGGGTGTCGTCGGGAAAGCGGGCGTGCTCCGGAACGTCCAGCGGAGCCTGTTCCAGGTACAGCGCCGTGGCCCGACTGACGACGATATTATCCGCCAGCAGATCGGCCTGCAGCACGCGAAGCCTGCGGCCGGTGCGTACCGTTTCGACCCGTACGGTGAGCGGCTTTGATGGCACCGGGCGAAGCAGGTCGGTGGTCTGTCTCGCCAGGCGCAGGCCACTGCCTGCGGCGGCCTGCTCCAGCGCCCATGTCAGCAGCCCGGTGGGCGGGCCACCGTGCAGGTAATCCGGGCTCCAGGGCCCGCTGGCATTCTCGGTGGGTACGTAGGTTTCACCTTCGCGCAGGAATAACGCCTCGGCCATCGTTGTTTTCCTTATGATTGTTGTAGTAACTAGTGTCCCGTCTGGCTAATTCCTTAATCTACTGCTTGCCTCTGAGGGCTCTGACCAAGGCGCCAGTCTGCAGGTGTGGTGGTTCCACATCAAAGACTGGCAACACAGGCTCAGAGTCCTCAGAGGCAAGCCCTTCGGGAGCTCCTGAAAAGCCGAATAGCGTCGTTCTGCTGTCTCGATTTGGAACCACCAAACCTTCACCAGCACGCCTAGCTCTTCGGCTTTTCAGAAGCTCAGTAGGTTAAGGAATTAGCCAGACGGGACACTAGACCAGCATACCGGGAAAGTCTGGTCTTGGGGATGGGTGTGGCCGCTGCCGCAGGGAACCCGCTCGAACACCACGATGGCAACCACCGTGCCCTATGGCACCGGTTCGAAGTAGCGGTTGAGCAGATCCGGATCGTCAAAATGGCGCTTGCCAATGAACGCTGTTGCATGGTGTCCCCACTGACGCATGGCGCCCGGGGAAAGCACGCCGGTGGGCCAGAGCAGGAACCGTTCCAGGCGGTCTGTACCCGCCACCAGACCGTTGGGGAGGAACAGGCTCCGGTGTCCGCCCTGGCCATCCGGTAACGCGCGGAGCCGGTCATAGTCCAGCATCTGGTACCGGGTCGCGACTTTGCCCGACGCTGATGGCGACCCGAACCGGACATCGGTGACGTAGTGGGTGCCACTCTGAAGGTGGAGGGTTGCCCGTGCGGTGGTGGCATCGTTCGCGGGTGGCTCTATGGGCAGAACCGACATGATCTCGTCACCCACGGCTTCAGGCACCAGCCGGAGCCGGTCCGGGTTGGGGTACCACTGCAGGTAGCAGCCACAGGGGTGCACACTTTCGTACATCAGCACCTCGGCGTTCCGGTCCAGCGTCACCCGCCAGATCAGGCCATCGAGGCGACCACCATAAAGATCCAGGGCGTGGGGCCGGGGCCGTCTGTCGAACCAGAACACATACACCAACTGCGGCAGCCATTGGTGCTGCCAGCGGACCCGGGAAAGCAGGGTGTAGGCCCTGACCGGTGGTCTCACCTGCCACTGGCCGTTGCTCCAATAGGGGCTGCCCGGTATGTCGTAGGGTTTGCTGCCTGCCAGCATCAGGTAGGGCGCATGATAGGCGAGTAGCTGTGACAGTTCCTCCGGCTCGAACGACGGCATCCCCACGTCGTCCCATGCCTGCTCACGGTCGAGGATGGCCCTTACCTTCGCCGGGGCGGGTGCCAACGGGGCCGGCGCATAGAGGCGGGCATCGGGTCCGTCAACGGAGGTGCCGAAGAGCCCGGCCTGTTCCTCCTCAAGCTGACCCACCTGGTACGACAATATCGGCCGCACCAGCGGATAGACACCGACAACCCGTTGCCAGTCAAGGTAGGCATCCGGCTGATGTACCTCAGGCACCAGTGCCTGCCACTGGCGGGAATCGGCGGCCAGCTTCTCCACCTGCTGCCGGGCACACTGCATCAGCCGGGCCGGATCAAACCCGTGGGGAGACTCCAGGCGTTTCAGGCGTGCGCGCAACGCGCTCTCACCGTTGGCCAATGCGTGATTTAACCAGTCCTGCCGTTGTCCCGGGTCCAATGATTTCAGGTCAATATCCACCAGGGTCCGATTGACCCTCAGATAGGGGTAACCCGGAATTTCCGTACCCTGGGCATCTTCGATACCCGCCCGGTGCAGTTGCCGGTCGACATCTTCCCAGGCGGTGGTGCAGCCGGCGCTGAACATAGGTACGGGAGGACGGTAGCTGGCACATCCCGCGAGAACCAGCACCACGAAAGCCAGTGCTGTTGCATTGCGGAGCAGCGCTACTACTGGGGGGAAACGGATCATTGCCCTGGCTGCCATGGGGGTGCCGTAACGGTTGGTCAGAACTGTCGGTACCGGCCGACAGCAGAACTGTTTTCAGCCTAGCACACCCTGCCAGCCTCGGAATTGAGAGGACTTCAAAACGCAGGATCTGACCGTATGAGCTCGCTTAAACGCCGCCGCCCCCGCAGGATTCTGGGTTACACTGCGGCTTTGTACCATTTCCCCTTACTGGTTTAGTTACCCGGTTCTATTCATTGAAACTCACCGGCCTTTGCTGCCGGGTGTTCACCTGCAGTGAGAATATGTCCGGCCGCGCATAGTGGCCGACGATGTCCAGGCTGCGTCTTGCCGCGTTCACTTCGCTGACTTCAATGTCCGCAAACAACAGGCCGGTTTCCTGGCGCAGGGGGCCGGCTACGATTTCCCCGGCGGGTGAAATAACGATCGAATCACCGGAGTTGATCCATTCCTCCCTGTCCGGATACAGGCGGTCAACCTCCGGAAAGTCATCGGGCAGGTCACTTGCACGCAGCACATTGCCCGCACCAAGCACCCAGCATCCCCCTTCTCTCGCAATGTGCTGGAGGGTGCGAATCCAGCGGTCGCCGCTGTCGTAGGTGGGGGCGATGTAGATATCGATCCCCTGGGCGAACAGTGCGTAGCGGGCCAGAGGCATGTAGTTTTCCCAGCACACCAGTGACCCGACCCGACCAACGGGGGTGTCGATAACCCTCATCCCGGCGGCATCGCCGAATCCCCACACCATGCGTTCCGGGTTGGTGGGCATGAGTTTGCGGTGGCAGTTCTGCACCGTACCCTGCGGGCTGATGGTGAGTACCGAGTTATAGAGGGTGGCCCGGCTGGTGTCTTCGTCGCGCTCATTGATACCGCACACAATGGTCACCTGCCTTTCTTTGGCAACCTCCAGCAGCGGGCGCAACTGGTCAGTCCCAAGCTGGACGGCGTTGTCGAGCAGGCGCCCGTGTAATTTTTCCGACAACCCCCAGTCGCCGCCCGGTTTCAGCCGCCATATCCAGGCGGGATAGCCGGGGATGAAGGCTTCCGAGAAAACGATCAGTCGGGCTCCCTGATTGGCGGCATCCTGAACCAGCTGTACCGCCCTTTCGATGGTCTTTTCCCGGTCCAGAAAGACCGGAGGTTCCTGAACGATAGCGAGCTTGATCATGTTGTTCCCCTTATGAGTGGTTTCCAGAATCACTATCCCCCCGGCCGGATACCGGCGATAGTCCAGAAAATGGAGCGCCAGCCGCACTTAAAAGGACTAGGATGAAAGCTCGGGCCATTAACGCCGCCCACGGAGCCAAAGCTCATGACCAACTATGGACAGTTCTGCACCGTCGCCCGGGGCTCGGAAATACTCGGGGAACGATGGACGCCGCTGGTGGTACGGGAGTTACTGTGTGGCAGCACCCATTTCAACGACATCCGACGGGGATTGCCGCGAATGTCGGCAACGCTTCTGGCCCAGCGTCTGAAAAAACTTGAGGAAGTGGGCGTACTTCGGCGGGTGCAGGAAGGCAGCCATCAGGCGTATGTGCTTACACCGGCGGGTGAGGAGTTGCGCCCGATCATCCTGGCCATAGGTCACTGGGGGGGCGAGATGGATTGGTAGCCGGTTGCAGGCAAACCAGCTCGATGCCGGCTTCCTGATGTGGGATATCCGCCGTTTTGCGAATATTGATGCGTTCCCCCCTGACCGCAGGGTGGTCATCCACTTTTTCCTGAATGATGCCCGGCAACGGGAGCGGCACTGGTGGCTGGTGGTTGCCAACAGAGAGATCGACCTGTGCCGTGAAGACCCCGGCCACGAACTGACCCTGGTGGTAGAGGCCAGCGTTGCCAGCCTGACTGAAATCTGGACCGGTGACAGTGACCCGGATGCCGAGCAACAGGCTCGCCGGCTGCTTATACGTGGCAGCACGCGGGATTCCCGGGACCTCTGGCAGTGGCTGGGTCGGAGCGTGTTTGCCGCCAGCAGAAGCGTCAACGCACACCCGCTCTGAAGCGACGCCTTAGCAACAACACGAGGTCGTCTCTATGCGTATCACAAAATTCACTGCAACCCATTAAGGCTGGCCTTGTCAGCCCATTTCGGAACATATCTATCAAACAGGAGTTACCATACAGCCATGACGAGAAAGACATTAGGTTTAACCCGGACACGAAATAAAGACGCCAAACCAGCGGCTGAGGAAGCCGAGGCTGTGGTTGAGGGTGAGGCTGATCCACAAAAGCGCTTTTTAAACGGTGTGGTTATCAATCCGGCGCCGGGGATTCGCCTGGAGTCAGGGTCAGAAAAAACCACGGTGCGTGCGATGGATCTGATCACGCCGATTGGAATGGGGCAGCGGGGTTTGATCGTTGCACCGCCGGGGTCTGGAAAATCGACGATCCTGAAACATATTTGCCAGGCGGTGGGAAAGGCGTATCCCGAGATAAAACTCTACGCGTTATTGATCGATGAGCGGCCCGAAGAGGTCACGGATTTCAGGCGTAGCGTCCCGGCTGAGGTACACGCTTCTTCTTCGGATGAAAGCTATGCTCATCACGTTCGCGTTGCCGATGAGCTTCTTGATCTCGCCCGCCAACAGGCTGGCGAGGGTCACAATGTCATGATTGTGATTGATTCACTCACCAGGCTTGCCCGTGTGCATAATGCGGAGCTAAAGAGCAGCGGTCGCACCATGTCTGGCGGGGTCGATGCCCGGGCGATGGAGATCCCGCGGAGGTTGTTTGGCGCTGCACGAAATATTGAGAATGGCGGCTCGCTTACCATTCTGGCAACCGTTCTGGTTGATACCGGCAGCCGTATGGACCAGGTTATCTTTGAGGAATTCAAGGGCACGGGGAATATGGAGCTGGTTCTATCAAGAGACGTTGCGAATCAGCGAATCTTCCCCGCGCTGGATATCTCGAAAAGCAGTACACGCCGTGAAGAGCTGCTGTTAGATCCGAAAGATCTGGACAAAATAAGAGCGTTGCGCCGGGCGCTTGGCGGTCTCAAACCGCTTGAGGGCACAAAAAAACTGGTTGAACTGCTTGAGAAGTACCCCACAAATGCCGAGCTCCTGAAAAACATTCCCGGGACACCCATCGATTGAATCCGCGCTACCGGGACAGAGCCAGGTTCAGGTTACACTTCAGCCTGACCCATTTCCCGAGCACAAAAAGGTCTCCATGACACCCGACCACAACGACCTCTGGTTCCTGCCCCTCGGCGGCACAGGTGAAATCGGCATGAACCTCAACCTCTATGGCCACGACGGCCAGTGGCTGATGGTGGACTGCGGGGTGACCTTTCCCCGGCCCGGTCGGGTGATCGCCGACGGCACCGTGCACGGGCGCGGCGAGCCGCCAGTGCAGATGGCCGATCCCGCCTTTATCGCTGACCGCCGCGATCAGCTTGCCGGGCTGATCATCACCCACGCCCACGAGGACCATATTGGCGCCGTGCCCTATCTGTGGCCGCTGCTGCAATGTCCGGTCTACACCAGTCGCTTCACCGCCGAGATCCTGCGCCGCAAGCTGGCGGAGTTCGACCTGCTGCACCGGGTGCCGATCCATGTGGTGGACGTGGACGAGCGCCGCACCATCGGCCCGTTCGAGGTGCAGTGGCTGGCACTGACCCACTCCATCCCCGACCCCAACGCCCTGATGATCCGCACCCCGGCGGGCCATATCTTCCACAGCGGTGACTGGAAGCTGGACCAGGAGCCACTGGTGGGTCACGGCTACACACCGGGCACCTTCAAGGCCCTGGCGGAGGAAGGCGTGACGGCGATGGTATGCGATTCCACCAACGCCACGGTGACTGGGCACTCCGTGTCCGAGTCGGCACTGGAAAAAGGGTTGCTGTCGGCCATCGACGATGCGCCGGGGCGGGTCATCGTGGCCTGTTTCGGCAGCAACATCGCCCGGCTGCACACCCTGGCCAATGTGGCCCGGGTCACCGGCCGCTACATGGGCCTGATGGGACGCTCGCTGATCAACATGGCCGGCGCGGCAAAGGCCGCCGGCGTCTGGAACGCGGACGACCACCTCATCCCGCCTGCCCACCTGGGCTACCTGCCACGGGATGAGGTACTGGCCGTCGCCACCGGCAGCCAGGGTGAACCGCGCACGGCCCTGCGCCGCATGGCCATGGGCTCACACCCGGAGGTGGAGCTGGAGCCGGGGGACCGGGTGATCTTCAGTGCCCGCGCCATCCCCGGCAACGAAGACGCTATCGAGGCGCTGATTGCCAGCCTCAGGGAACAGGGTGTGGAAGTGATCACTGCCGAAGCCGCCGACCTGCCCATCCACGCCTCCGGCCACCCGGCGCAGGATGAGCTGCGGGCGATGTACCAGTGGGTGCAGCCGGACGTGGCCATCCCCGTGCATGGCGAAGCCGAACACATGGACGCCCATGCCAGCCTGGCGCGGGAATGCGGCGTACCCAAGGCCCTGCTCGGCCGTAACGGCGATCTGTTCATGATCCGCCCGGTACCGGGTATACGTCGGCAGGTGGTGGAAACCGGACGGCTTGGGTGGGAAAAGGGGGAGCTGGTTCGGGTGGTTTGAGCACGGAAACGGAGGTGGCAGGATGGTGGGACGGATATTAGGCTTCATCGAAACGGATACACAGACCAACAGGAGGTTCCAGGCATGAATGACATTCAGAGACGGAAAGCAGAACGCTTCCTGAAGCGCCATCAAGACGAGGGCTGTTTCCTGATGCCCAATGCCTGGGATCCAGGCAGTGCCAAGATGCTGGTTGCATCCGGATTTGATGCCATCGGCACCACAAGTGCAGGCATCGCCTTCTCACGGGGCAAGCCTGACAACGGTTTCTGCTCTCCCGACGCAAGAATGGACCGCGACGCCATGCTTGTGGAAGTCTCCGCCATCTGCGAATCCGTCTCCGTACCCGTCAACGCGGATCTGGAGAGTGGGTTCGGCGATTCTCCGGAAGCAGTTGCCGACTCCATCCGGCGTGCCATTGAGGCGGGAGCCGTGGGCGGCAACATTGAAGACTACACAGGCGATGAGACGCATCCTCTCTACGACCGATCATACGCCGTGGAACGCATAGCGGCGGCGCGGCGCGCAATTGATGAGAGTGGTATCCCGTTCGTGCTGGTGGCCCGGACCGATCGCTTCAACATCGGGAAACCGGGTGGCCTGGCGGAAACCATAGAAAGGGCTAATCTCTACCGGGAGGCAGGCGCTGATTGTCTGTTCGCACCTGGTGCAAGTGATGTCGACACCGTTCGCGAGCTGGTTCGTGAACTGACCGGCCCCCTGAACGTGGTCATGGGGCTGAGCGGCAGCGACGTAAGCCTCGCGCAACTGCGTGACCTGGGCGTCCGCCGGGTCAGCATCGGTGGCAGCCTGGCGCGCGCCCTGTATTTTCAGCTGCGCGCGGCCGCGCAGGAGATGCTGGAACACGGTACCTTTTCCTACGCGAAGGAACAGATACCCCAGACTGAACTGAACCGGATTTTCGAATCGGAACTGTAAAGGATGAGACAGATATGAACTATCCCATCGAAGGATCCTGCCAGTGTGGGGGCGTGACCTATCAATTGCTCGCTGAGCCCCTTTTGATGATGGCCTGTCACTGCAGGGAGTGCCAGAAACTTTCTACCAGCGCGTTCAGCATCACGGCAGTTGTAGATACCACCGCCATCGAGTTTCAGGGCGAGATGGTGGAGTGGAGACGGGTTGCGGAAAGCGGCAATATAAACGGGGCCTTGTTCTGCCCGACCTGTGGTAACCGCATCTATCACTTTAACCCCGACCAGCCTGATAAGATAAAGCTCAAACCATCCAATCTGTCCGATACCAGCATCATCAAACCGACCGCCCATGTCTGGGTCAGCGAGAAGCAGGACTGGTATACCATACCTGAGGGTGTGGCGGTTTATGACAAGCAGCCTTAGCACCGTCGAGCTGAAGATGACCTTCAGTACGGTACGGATCGTAGTCTCGATGGAACGCGGAAGAATGTCTCGTGGCTGTCGAAATCGCGATGGGCTGTTCGACTAGGAGAGGACAGCACATGAGGCTGTCGATTAATCCACAGTCCGGAGAAAGCGAACCATGTCCCGAATGATCTTCGTGAACCTGCCCGTGACAGACCTCAAGGCATCGATGAATTTCTACACGGCCCTCGGTTTCGAGAACAACCCACACTTTACCGACGATACCGCAGCCTGCATGGTATGGAGCGAGGCGATCAACGTGATGCTGCTCACCCACGCCAAGTGGCATACCTTTACCGACCGGCCGATCCCGCCGGCAACGTCCAGCGAAGTCATGCTTGCCGTGTCGTGCGACAGCCGGGAAGCCGTCGATGCCATGAACGAGGCGGCTGCCAGGAATGGTGGCACGGCAGACATCAACCCTGTCCAGGAACTTGGTTTCATGTATAACAGGAATCTGGCGGATCCCGACGGGCATGTCTGGGAGGCCATGTGGATGGATCCAGCTGCGATTCCCGCAGACGATCAGGCAGGTTAAGAGCGCCCGCCACCGGAATATGGCGCCCCATCCGGGGACGCCACCAACGCTGACATTGCAGGAGGCAGGATGATCGTCATCTATGGAATCAAGGAACACCTGAATCCGGTAAAGGCCCGACTTTCCGAGGTCATTCACGGGTGCATGCAATCAATCCTGGGTATGCCGGAGGACAAGCGGGCTCATCGGTTCATCCCAATGGACGCCGAAGATTTCTATTACCCAGGCGGCAGAACGCCCGCTTACACGGTTATTGAGATCAATATGATGCACGGTCGCAAGCCGGAAACCCAGAAAGCCCTGATCAAGGAGCTATTCCAGAAGGTTGAGTCAGAGATTGGGATCTCACCCGTCGATGTCGAGATCACCATAAACGAGCAGCCTGCCCACTGCTGGGGCTTCCGGGGCATGACGGGCGATGAGGCTCGTGACCTCAATTATTCCGTCAATGTGTAACATCCACTCCGGTTCGTTCCAGGCCTGGCGGGCATCCTGTTCCACAAGGGCCTTGCTGAACGTGGCGAGAGGTCGCTGAACCTTGGAGCGCCCTGACAAGTGACACCACCGGAATACGTTGAGGAAATGAAACTACATGGACGAAGAACAGGATCCCACCATCAGAGCGTTTTTCGATGATTTCGTCGCTGCATTTTCTAGCTTCGGTGGTGATCGGGTGGCCAATAAGTTTAGCCTTCCGTACATGGCCAAAGGGCCTGGTGATGTGTGCAGGGTTTTCGACTCACGTTCGGATCTGGCGGCATATTTTCAGTCGTACCTGGATGACTACCACTCGCAAGGGTGTCGTGAATGCCGCTACTCGAATCTTTTCATAAACTGGCTGGGCTCTGAGTGCGCGGTTGCCTCTGTAAACTGGGATCTGTTGGATGCCGCTGGGATATCGGTCACGTCCTGGTCGGAGTCTTATATGCTGTCCTTTGGGGACGGTAAAGCCCTGGCCTTTGCCACCGTCGACCAGGTCGAGTAACAGAACGGGAACAGATAGAGGTATACACCAATGCCATCAGACGTCGTCAATCTGGCTGAGAAGTTCAGCAAGTTTTCAGAACACTGGTCGCCACGCGTCGTGGCGGAAATGAACGACTACCAATTCAAGGTGGCCAAATTCCTGGGCGATTTCGTGTGGCATGACCATAAGGATACCGATGAGGTTTTCCTGGTGGTCAAGGGGGCAATGGGCATCGAGCTTCGGGATGGTGTTGTTCATCTATCCGAGGGTGATATGTATGTGGTTCCCAAAGGCGTGGAACATAGGCCTTTTGCCAAGAATGAGTGTCATGTCCTCCTGATCGAACCCCAAGGCGTCGTTAATACAGGGGAATCAGGTGGCGAGCTTCAGGCGGAGAATGACATCTGGGTGTAGCGGTTAGGCATCTTTCATTAAAAACTGGCTGCTTTTGGTGCATGTCCTCTTGTCCTTGCTTGGAGCTTGAACTGCTGAATATGTAAGCTATTAAAGATGTTCCCTGCGCCGTTTATGGCAGGAGCTGACTTCCCACAGCCACAGGAGGAAAACCGGTATGAAACTGAATCCGCAGGACTTTGTTTCCATGAAGGGCTCCACCCCCATACCGATGCTGACAGCGTATACCTGCCCGGTTGCCAGAAGTGTAGAAGAAGCAGGGATTCCGATAGTTCTCGTAGGCGACACCGTTGGCATGGTTGAGATGGGGTTTGACAGCACGAGAAATGTCACCATTGAGCACATGGAATATCACATAGGCGCAGTGCGTCGTGGCGCAAAGAATACCCATATCATTGGTGATCTGCCCTACGGAACGGATGACGCCCCGGACATAGCGTTAACCAGTGCCCGACGCCTTTTGCAGGCAGGGGCGGACAGCGTGAAACTGGAAGGCCCCAACACTCAGGTCATCAGACATTTGGTGAGCCACAATATTCCGGTGGTAGGGCATACCGGCTTACTTCCCCAGACAGCGAAGAGCTTCAAGCAGGTCGGTCGGACTCAGGAAGAAGCAAAGCAAATCATGAATGACGCCCAGGCCATACAGGATGCTGGCGCATTCATGGTGGTCATCGAACATATCCCCTATGCACTTGCGGGCGAGATTACCAAGGGCCTGTCCATACCGACGATCGGCATCGGTGCTGGTCCAGACTGTGACGGGCAAGTTCTGGTGATCAATGATGCACTGGGGCTGGGTGACTACTGGCCGCCGTTTTCAAAGCAGTATGCTTATGTCAGCAAAACAGTACTGCAAGTGGCAAGGGAGTTTTCCCAAGAGGTGGAATCCATGGAGTTTCCAAACAATATTATCCAGTTCACCGGCACAAACGGACGTTAACCAGTGCAGGCGCCAGGAGGCTTCTGGCGCCACGCCCCTGGCGCAAACTATTAATTGATACAGACATGAAACCAGTCATCCAGGAAGAAATAACCGGCTGTGGTATCGCCGCAAGCGCGGCTCTCGCAGGCGTCAGTTATGCGGAGGCCAAGCGGAAGGCGAATGCCCTGGGTATCTACGCCGAAGATACCGCGCTATGGTCGGAGACCAGTCACGTCCGGACACTTCTGCGGGAATTCGGTATCTCCGCATCGCCTCAGGAAACGCCGTTCGAATCCTGGGAGCGCCTTCCGGATAAGGCCCTCATGGCCATCAAATGGCGTATGGAACAGGGCAGGCCATTCTGGCACTGGGTAGTGTTTGTCCGGGAAGGTGGCGAGGCAAAGGTACTGGATTCCAAAAAGGCCCTGAAAACAAACGTCCGCCGGGATTTCGGGCGCATCAGGCCCAGGTGGTACATCCGGGCCTCCAGTTAACCTGGCGCGGCGATACCCAGCCGGCCGCGAAGGCCATACTCAGACTGGATAAAGCATCTAGGTGGCCAACGTTATATGTCGGAACTTACCAGACTTACGGCGCAACTTGCTTTCAAGCTCCTGGATACTTTCACCGGTTTCTATGGCCGTGGAGCTTGCCACTGAACGACGAATGGACGCACGAGTGACAGGGCGCGATTTCTTCGAGGCTGGTGCCTTGACGCTCATTGCCGAGGTTGCTCCAGGAATCCTGTTTACTGATTGCCAAGTATGGCAGAACAGCCCATTGGTTACTCCTTGAAATAAACCACCTGATGCGTGGTGGCAAGCAGCTCTCCGCCCTGGCTCCACACTTCGGCGCTCTGGTCGAAAAACCCCTGGCCGAAGTGGTTGGCGCTGGCCACGCCCAGTACCGGGGCGCTGCCGATGGATGCCAGTTGCTCACCGTTGACATGGAAATAGGTGGTCAGTGAGACGGTGCCGATGGGCACCAGCTTTGGCCGCCGGATGTAGATGCGGGGGAAGAAGGCGTCGCACAGGGCCGACAGGGAGACGAAGTCCAGTGCCCGCGCCGGCTGGTCCTGCAGCCATACCCGGCTCCGGGACGGGTACTCCGGGTGCGGTTCCTTCATCAGTTCACCATCCACGAAACGCATGTCGTAGTTCCTGGTCCACTTCGGGCGTCCTTCCTTTGACGCATCGCTCAGGTCAGACGCGGGCGGCACCTCCGGGAAGGCGCTCTCGGTGCTGGCCCAGGTCTCGCGACGTCGAGCGGTTACAGCGGTGGCGAAGGCCACGGTTTCACCCTCCTGGATCATCTCCACCCACCAGTGCTGGCTGTTGCGGTTGGTCCGCACCGGCCGGGCGATGACCTCGAAGTCGCCATCCGCCACGGGTGCGGCGAAGTTGACGGTCAGCGACACCGGTTCACCCAGCAGCTCCTCGTGGGAGAGCACGCCATTGAGCAGCGTCGCGCCGGTGGTGCCACCAAATGGTCCGACCATATTGGCGTAGGCCGGGCTGGTGGCTCCCCGCCAGCGTCCGGCATCGACGGGAGTCAGGGCGACGGCCTGGTCGAGGGGATGAACGGGGGTGTTGTTGTCAGTCATGATGGCCTCGCACACGGATTAGAGGTGGACCCGGCTGTCGGATCTTGACGGCAATAGTTGCATATACAATACTTGCAGCTACAAATACTATCCGGAGTCTCCCATGACCGTCAAATCACCGGTATCCAACAAGGCCAGGCCACAGGGTTGCACCAACTATCGCATACGGCAGCTGATGCGGCAGGTGTCGCAGTTCTACGATGCCGAACTGGGACAGGCCGGACTCAAGGGCACCCAGTATGCACTGATGGCCCACGTCATCCAGCTGGGTCCGGTGCGACCGGGGGATCTTGCAAGGGCCATGAAAATGGACGCCTCCACCCTCACCCGCAACCTGAAGCCCCTGCTGGACGCCGGCTGGCTCGCCCAGTCCCCCGGCCCGGATCGCCGCAGCCGGACCATTGTCATCACCGACGATGGCCGGCAGAAGTGGCACCAGGCCCGGGAACACTGGAAGCGGGCCCAGCAGCGTATCAACGGGATGCTGGGGGAAGACCGGGTCATGGCGCTGCACAGCCTGATCGATGAATCCCTTGACCTGCTCGCGCCCCACGAGCCGACCGGGGCAGACTCATGACCGCCTCCGCGCCGGGAGCGGCCCGGCCAGCCGCCATCACCCGCACCGAACAGATGCTGAGCCGTCCGGCGCTGCCCCTGATCCTCGCCATGGCCGCACCCAATGCCATCGCCTTCCTGGTGCAGGGCACCGTGAGCATGGCTGAGGTCTGGTTCATCGGGCATCTTGGCACCGCGGCACTGGCTGCCATTGCCCTGATGTTCCCGGGGTTGATGCTGATGCAGATGCTGGCCAACGGTGCGATTGGTGGGGCATTGAGCAGTTCGGTGGCCAGGGCACTGGGCCGGGGCCGCAGGGACCAGGCCGAGGCGTTGATCTGGCATGGCGTCACCATTGCGGTGGCTGCGGGCGGTCTGTTCTGGCTGCTGTGGTGGCTTGTCGGGGCGACCCTGCTCAATCAACTCGACGTCACCCCGGCGGTAATCAACGACGCCCTGGTCTACGGCCATATCCTGTTTGGGGGCAGTGTCGCCCTGTGGCTGATGGGTATTATCGCGGCCATCTACCGGGGCATGGGGGAAATGCGCTTTCCGGCCGTGGTGATCGTGCTGGGTGCCTTTATCCAGATCCCGCTATCCGGTGCGCTGATCCTGGGCTGGGCGGGTCTGCCGCAACTTGGAGTGGCCGGCGCCGCCATTTCCGTGGTGATGACCATGGGCCTGATGGCCGCCGTGCTCCTGGTCAGGCTCGCTGGCAGTGGACAGGTACTGCAACTGCGGCTGTCCAGCCTGACCCTGCAACGCGGGCTGTTTGCGGATATCTTCCGGGTCGGGGCCCTGGCGTCGCTGTCCCCGGTACTCACGGTTCTGGCCATTGCCGCGGTGAACGTGATTGTCAGCGGTTTCGGCGCCGCAGCCCTGGCGGGCTATGGTATCGCCGCCCGGCTGGAGTTCCTGTTGATTCCGATGGTGTTTGGCATCGGCGCCGCCATGACCGCCATCGTCGGGACCAATATGGGCGCCGGACAGGTGGCAAGGGCCGAGCAGGTGGGCTGGACCGGTGGTGCGCTTGCGGCAGCACTGACCGGCGGTGTCGGCCTGTTGCTGGCGATAGCGCCCGGTCTCTGGGTTGGCCTGTTCACCGATGATCCGGAGACATTCGCCGCCGGTGCCCGGTTCCTGCAGATTGTCGGCCCGGTGTTCCTGTTCCAGGGCCTGGGACTTGCCCTCTACTTCGGCTCCCAGGGGGCGGGTTTTATCCAGTGGCCGGTGTTTGCTGCCCTGGTCCGGTTCGTGGTGGCCATTGGCGGCGCCTCGCTGGTGGCCTACGGGTTCGGTTTCGGGCTGGATGCGGTCTACGCCTGTATCGCCGCCGGTATGCTGCTGTTCGGCGCCATTACGGCCAGCGCCCTGCGACTCGGCGCCTGGCGCCGGGCACCGGTGGGGCAATGACCAGCCGGGCCGGCGCTACCCGGCGCCCCCTTGTTGACACCCCACCCCCATACCCTAAGCTGGTTCTCTCCCCTCACCCATACGAACATCCCATGAACGGAGGTTCCCCATGAAACTCGCCACACTTGCGCAACCCGGCGGACTCGATCAACTGCGGATCACCGATGGCCCGGAGCCCGGCGAACCCGGCCCCGGGGAGGTGCGGGTCCGGATCCACGCCAGTTCCCTGAACTTCCATGACTACTCCGTGGTCTCCGGCCGGATTCCCACCGATGATGGCCGGATCCCCATGTCGGATGGGGCCGGTGTGGTGGAGGCCGTGGGTGATGATGTCAGTGACTTCCGGGTCGGTGACCATGTGGTGTCCACGTTTTTCCCGGAGTGGCTGAACGGGCCGGCGCCCATCGCCAACTTCAGCACCACGCCCGGCGACGGAGTTGATGGCTATGCCCGTGAACAGGTGGTCGCGCCCGCCCGGGCCTTCACCCTGGCGCCGGCCGGGTATAGTCACGCTGAAGCCGCCACCCTGACCACCGCGGGCCTGACCGCCTGGCGGGCGCTGGTGGTCAATGGCAGTCTCAAGGCCGGGGATACGGTGCTCACCCTGGGTACCGGGGGCGTGTCCATCTTTGCCCTGCAGTTTGCCCGGATGATGGGCGCGCGGGTCATCTCCACCTCTTCTTCCGATGCCAAACTGGAACAGCTCAGGAAGATGGGAGCGGACGAGACCATAAACTACAAATCGACACCCGCCTGGGGCCAGCGGGTGCTTGAACTGACCGGTGGCCGGGGCGTGGACCATGTGATTGAGGTGGGCGGTCCCGGTACCCTGCCGGAGTCCATCGATGCGGTGAGCATTGGCGGCCATATCTCACTGATCGGAGTGCTCACCGGCCGGGCGGGGGAGGTTCCCACCGCGAAACTGATGGCCAAGCAGGCACGGCTGCAGGGGCTGATCGTCGGCAGCCGGGCCCAGCAGCAGGATATGGTGCGTGCCCTTGAGGTAAATGACTTGCATCCGGTGATCGACCGGTCGTTCCCGCTGGCCGAGATCGCCGACGCTTTCCGCTATGAGGAGGCCGGCAAACACTTCGGCAAGATCTGCCTGGAGTTCTGATCAGCGGATCGGAATTCCCTGTCAGCCCCGGCCCTGGGCTGGCAGGGCGCCGAACAGCCGCTGGGTCATCACCAGGGCCAGGGCAATGGCCACGCCGGAGGCTCCGAAGGCCAGCGGGAACCCGCCCAGGGACAGCAGTCCGCCGAACAACAGGGGCGCCAGGAAGTGGATCGCCCGGTTGGCCATCAGGCGCATTCCCAGGGCGCCGGAGCGTTTTTCCTTATCGACGGCCTCGGCCAGGATCACCATGGACAGGGGCTGGGTCAGGCCCGACCCCAGCCCCACCAGCACCGCCAGCAGGCCAATCAGCACGATCTGCTCCGAGAAACCCAGCAGGGCAATTCCAACGGCCAGGGAGCCCAGCGCCAGCAGTACCGCCGGGCCCCGACCGCCCACCAGGGCGATCAGGCGTGCCATGAAGGGCCGGATCACCATGGACACACCGGCCCGCAGGCTGACCAGTACGCCGATCACCACCGGGCTCATGGCCAGGCTTTCCAGGTAGACGGGCAGGTAGCTGCCGTAGACCCCCAGGGCGAACATGCCCAACACGGTCACCAGCACCGACAGCTGCACGCCCCGGCTGGTCTGCATCAGGTGCCATTGGGCCCGGAAGCCGCTTTTCCGCCGCTCGACCACCAGACGCTCCCGGGCCTGACCGGTGAGCCACAGGCCGGCGATGGCGCTCAGAGCCGCAATCACCGTCATCGCCAGGAACACCTGACCGACGCCGTCCTGCTCCGGTAACAGCAGCCCCGCCAGCAACGGCCCCACCACCTGCCCGCCGGACAGCCAGGTGGAATACCAGCCAAAGTACTGCTCCAGCCGCGGACCAGTGCCCAGGTTGGAAATCAGCGTCTGGGCCGACAGCACCATCTGCAGGTGGGCCAGCCCCACCAGCAGCTGCCCCAGCACCAGCCCCGGGTAGCCGTACCAGAAGTGCATGGACAACAGGCCCACCACCATCAGCCACGCCCCGGCCAACAGGGTCGCGCGGCCACCATAGCGGGTGACGACACCCCCCAGGGGAATGGCAAACAGCAACGGCAGCAGATACTGGGTACTCAGCACGGCACCCAGCACCAGCGGTGACGCACCCAGCCTCAGCCCATAGACCGGGACCGCCACAATCAACATGGAATAGACAATAAAACACAGGCCCAGGGCCAGGCAGATGATAAAGAAGTTCCTGCGGGCCTCGGCGGGGGCAACGGTGTCGGCGCTGGACGGCTTGTCTGGAGTCAACGGTCAGTCTTCGAATGTTAGCAAGGTAAGGGAATAGACCATGGTAACCCGAGGCACCTGTAACGGGAAATCCGTCATTCCGCGTAAACCTGGTGCCCTGACTATCGGCCATAGCCTCCTGACACAAGACAGCGCCTTGCTCCGGTGTCAGCCTCCGGTGATCACCCTCATCAGGAGAAGCCCCCATGAACTTCGACTATAGCGACCGGGTCCGGGATCTGCAGGCGCAGGTTCAGGCATTTATGGACGAACACATCTACCCCAATGAAGCCACCGTACTGGAGGAAATCCGATCACTGGGGCCGTTCAGGGTGTCCCCGAAGCTGGAGGAACTCAAGGCCATCGCCCGGGAGTCCGGGCTGTGGAACCTGTTCCTGCCGGAATCCGAGTACGGCGCCGGCCTGACCAACCTGGAGTATGCACCCCTGTGCGAACTCATGGGGCGGGTAGCCTTTGCGCCGGAGGTGTTCAACTGCAGCGCACCGGATACCGGCAACATGGAGGTGCTGGTGCGCTATGGCACCGACCAGCAGAAAAAGCAGTGGCTGGAACCCCTGCTGAAGGGGGAGACCCGCTCCTGCTTCGCCATGACCGAACCGGCGGTGGCCTCCAGTGACGCCACCAATATCCAGTCATCCATCGTCCGGGATGGCGACGAGTATGTGGTCAACGGCCACAAGTGGTTCAGTTCCGGCGCCACGGATCCCCGCTGCTCCCTGTTTATCTTCATGGGCAAGAACGATCCGGACAATCCGGACCGCCACAAGCAGCAGTCCATGATCATCGTGCCCCGGGATGCGGAGGGGGTGGAGATCGTGCGTCCGCTGCCGGTGTTCGGCTATGACACCCTGGACCGGGTGACGGAGGTGAAATTCAACAATGTGCGGGTGCCCGCCGCCAACATGCTGCTGGGCGAAGGCCGGGGCTTCGAGATTGCCCAGGGCCGCCTGGGGCCCGGTCGCATCCACCACTGCATGCGACTGATCGGCCTGGCGGAACGGATGCTGGAGCAGATGTGCCAACGGACCCAGCAGCGGGTGACCTTCGGCCAGCCGGTGTCGACCCAGAGTGTGACCCTGGAGCGCATCGCCGAGTCCCGTATCGCCATCGAGCAGGCCCGGCTGCTGACCCTGAAAGCCGCCTACATGATGGATACGGTGGGCAACAAGGTGGCCAAGGCGGAAATCGCCATGATCAAGATCGCCGCCCCCAACATGGCCTGCAAGGTGATCGACTGGGTGATGCAGGCCCACGGCGGCGCCGGGGTGATCAACGATCACGGCATTGCCGCCGCCTATGCCGTGGCCCGATTCCTGCGCATTGCCGACGGCCCGGACGAGGTCCACCGCAACCAGTTGGGGCGGATGGAGTTGAAGAAGCATCCCGTCGGGTGAGGTCTGACCTGGACATTGGCCTGCCCCACCCTCTCCCCAACCCCTCTCCCTTCAAGGGCGAGGGGCTTTAACCGAGGCTTCGGCATACTTCCCCGCTCCCTCAGGGAAGAGAAGCCTTGACGGAAACCCTGGCGCTGCCGGGTGTGACCACCTCGCCCTCCCCGTTGACCAGGGCCAGTTCCAGCGCCACTTCGCCGGTGGCGGTATCAATGTCCGTTACACGGCCGGTGGCTGTCAGGGAGTCGCCCACATAACTGGCCCGGAGGTTACGATAGGTAAACGCCGTCAGGGTGCCGAGATCCCCCAGCCACTCCAGCACCAGCTGGGTCAGGAAATCCCCCTGCAGGGGGCCGTCAATCACGATGGCGGGGTGACCTTCCTCCCCGGTGGTGTACGGCAGGTCGTAGTGGATGCGGTGAGGGTTCCAGATGGCCGCGTTGTACAGGAACAGCTGCACCTCATCGGGGGCAAAGGTCCGTTCGGGCAGGGTGTCGCCGGTGCGGATGCCTGACAGTTCCATGATCACCTCGCTATCCAGGTGGAGCGCTCGGTCATGACCGGTTCTCCCGCTTCGGTTTCAACACGGTTTTCCACCACCACAAAGATCAGCGGCCCCCTGGTGCCCTCCTTTTCGAACAGGTCCAGCAGGGTGTGTTGCGAGACCAGTACATCACCCGGATAGATCCCCCGGAACCACGACTGCTCGGAGCCACCGGCCATCACCCGTTTCAGGGGCAGCTCCGGGACCAGTCCGCTGTCCGGGGGCAGGCCGTCCTGGCCCAGCCGCTCCCGGGGCAGTATCGGCGTAAACAGTCCGAACAGGAACATGGGCGGGGCTTCGTCCCCATCGATGAAACGCTGCAGTCGCTGGCCAGTCGCCGCCGCGTACTTGCAGATCTCCCGGCGGGTGACCTCCGCCGTTACCGGAGGCAGCGTTCTTCCTATGACCGAACGATGTTCCCGGGTCAGCAGTGCCATACCACCGTCCTCACTTGCCCGGCCACTGGGGTTTGCGCTTCTCATTGAAGGCCGCCATGCCTTCCTTCGCGTCCTCGGTCAGGGTCATGGTGGCCAGTTGGGTTTCGGTGTAGGCGATAGCCTGTTCGAAGGTCATGTCCTCGATGGCCTTGATGGCATACTTGCCCCGGCGAATAGCGGTGGGGGACTTGTCGGTGAGGCGGCTGATCAGCCAGTCCACCCTGTCGTCCAGTTCCTCCGGCGCCACCACGTGGTTGAGCAGGCCATGCTGCAGGGCTTCATCGGCGGTGAAGGGCTCGCCGGTGAGGGTCCATTCCCGCAGTACCCGTCGTGGCACCAGCCGTTGCATCAGGCTGAGCACCTGCATGGGAAACAGGCCTACCTTCACTTCCGGCAGGCCGAATTTCACGTCGCGATGGGCCACTGCCATATCCGCCATGCACAACAGGCCCATACCGCCAGCCATACATACGCCATTGACCCGGGCGATGCAGGGGGTGGTCGTGTTCACCGCCAATCGGAACAGGTCCGCGTACTCGGCATTGGGTTGTGAGTAGTCGAAGGCGAAACCCTGGCCCGGCTGCATGTCACCGCCGGCACAGAACGCCTTGTCGCCGGCGGCGGTGAGTACGATGACACGGATATCCGGATCTGATTCCGCCTTGAGATAGCCTTCCCGGATACGGGCGATGACGTCATTGTTGATGGCATTGCGCTTTTCCGGCCGGTTGATGGTGATCCACAGGGCCGGGCCCTTCTGTTCCAGCAGGACGGCGTCTTGTTCAGCATTGGACATATCAGGCTCCTGGTTACTGTTCGGCTTCAGCAGGCGTGATCTCCGCGATCACCTTGCCGGCGGTGACCTGCTCCCCCTCGCTCACGGTCAGGGAGGTCAGGGTGCCGGTCACGGCCGCCGTATGGACGTGCTCCATCTTCATGGCTTCCAGCACAATCACGGCCTGTCCGGCCTCGACCTCGTCACCCTCGCTCGCATGCAGGGCGACCACGCGGCCGTTCATGGACGCTCGGATCACTCCATCCCCAGCCTCGTCACCAGCCACCGCCGCTTCGTGGGTGTGATCATCGATGCGGTAGGACTGCCCCCGGTAACGCAGGTACAGCCGATTGCCACTGCGGATCATTACCGCGCCCTCGGACAGCCCCTGGCAGGTGAAGCGCACGTTGTTGCCATCGACCGCATCCAGGGTCAGGTCCGTGCCCTCGCCTTCCAGGTCTACATGGAAGCCACCATTGCCCTGCTTGCTCACCCGGGCATCGGCCGCCTCTCCATCCACACTGAAACGGAAGATGATCGGCAGGCGGTGGGTAATGCGGCTGATTGACCCACCATAGCTGCCCTGGGCATCGGTGGCGTAGAGCAATACCGCCGACAGGATCCGGGCGCGGGTATCAGCCCCGTCATCCCGGGCCAGCAGCTCGTCCTGGTGGTTCTCCACAAAGGCGGTGGTGGCTTCCCCCTGCACAAAGGTGGGGTGTTCCAGGCACGCCCGCAGGAACGCCTGGTTGGTTTCCACGCCGAGGGCCGTGGCATCCTCCAGGGCGCTCACCAGCCGGCGACGGGCTTCCTCCCGGTCAGCGCCGGTGCTGATCAGCTTGGCGATCATGGAATCATAGAATGGCGGAATGTCGGAGCCGGATTCCACCGCATCCTCCACCCGCAGCGTGGTGGGCATCTGCCACAGGGCCATGGTGCCGCTCTGGGGCATGAACCCCTCGCTCGGGCTTTCCGCGCAAAGACGCACCTCGATGGAGTGGCCTCGCAGCACAATGTCATCCTGGGTCAGCGGCAGGGGCTGGCCGGCGGCCACCCGCAGTTGCAGTTCCACCAGGTCCAGCCCGGTGATGGATTCGGTGACCGGGTGCTCCACCTGCAGGCGGGTGTTCATTTCCATGAAGTAGAACTCGCCGTCCTGGTCCAGCAGGAACTCCAGGGTGCCGGCGCCTTCGTAGTGGATGGCCTGGACCGCTTTCACCGCCGTCTCGCCCATACGGGCCCGCAGCTCCGGCAATACCGCCGGGGATGGGGCTTCCTCCACCACCTTCTGGTGGCGACGCTGGATCGAACAGTCACGCTCGCCGATGTAGACGGCGTTGCCGTAGCGGTCCGCCATCACCTGGATCTCGATATGGCGGGGGTTGATGATGGCCCGCTCCAGGATCACCTCCGGGTCACCGAAAGCGCTTTCGGCCTCCGAGCGGGCGCTGCGCAGGGCGGCGGGGAAATCCTCCGCTTCTTCCACCAGCCGCATGCCCCGGCCGCCACCACCGGCGGTGGCCTTGATCATGATCGGAAAGCCCACCTCATCCGCCTCACGGATCAGCCGGTCCTCATCCTGGTCCTCGCCCTGGTAGCCGGGTACGCAGGGTACCCCGGCGTCCATCATCAGTTGCTTGGCGCCGGCCTTGTGGCCCATGGCCTCGATGGATTCGGCGGACGGGCCGACGAACACGATGCCCGCCTCCTTGCAGGCCCGGGGCAATTCCGGATTCTCCGCCAGGAAGCCATAGCCCGGGTGGATGGCATCGGCGCCGCTGAGCCGGGCCGCCTCGATAATCCGGTCGATGCGCAGGTAGGAGTCGGCGGGCAGGTCGCCCCCAATGGCCACCGCCTGGTCCGCCGCCCGCACATGGCGCGCGTTACGGTCGGCGGAGGAATACACCGCCACGGTGCGGTAACCCAGTTCACGGGCGGAGCGGATCACCCGCAGGGCGATCTCGCCCCGGTTGGCCACCAGCACCTTGGTGAAGGGAGTCGGTTGGTTCGCGGTTGTGTTACTCATAGTGTGCAGACACCGTTCTCAATTCCTGGGATGGCCGGTGGTCGCCGGCCCCGTTTCGCTAGCCTGTTGGCTTCAGGGCCGGGCCACCCCGAACTGCATGGCGTGGGGTTCGCGGCGTTCCGCATCCCGGCACACCGACAGCACATAGGCCAGTACCGAGCGGGTTTCCCGGGGGTCAATGACGCCGTCGTCCAGCAGCCGGGCGCTGGTGGTGAACACGTCCATCTGGCTCTCGAAGGTATCGATGATCTTCTTCTCCATGGCCGCCAGCCGGTCGTGGTCCACCTCGCCAGTCTTGCGCATCATCGCCGCCTCGGTGACGTTGGTCATGGTCTTCGCCGCCTGCTCGGCCCCCATCACGGCGGTCTTGGCATTGGGCCAGGAGAAACAGAACCGGGGCGCAAATCCCCGGCCACACATGCCGTAGTTCCCCGCCCCGAAGGACGCCCCACAGTAGATGGTCACCTGGGGCACGGTGGCGTTAGTCACCGCCTGGATCATCTTGGAGCCGTGCTTGATGATGCCGGCCTGCTCGTACTCCTTGCCCACCATGAAACCGGTGGTGTTGTTCAGGTACAGGATCGGCGTCTGGGACTGGCAGCAGGCCTGGATGAAGTGGGTCGCCTTGGTGGCTCCGGCGGGGTCGATGGGGCCGTTGTTGGTGATGATGCCCACGGGCAGGCCCTCAATCTTCGAGTGACCACAGACAGTGGACGATCCATAGTTGGCGCCGAATTCCAGGAAGTAGGAGTCGTCCACAATGCGGGCAATCACCTCCTTCATGTCCACCGGACGCTTGTAGTCCATGGGCATGATACCCAGCAGTTCCTCCTGGTCGTATCGCGGCGACTGGAAGCTGCGGGATTTCGCCGGGGGCAGACCACCATCCCAGTCGAGCTGGGCCACCACTTCCCGCACCATGCGCAGGGCGTCGCGGTCGTCTTCCGCCAGGTAGTCCCCCAGCCCGGAGATACTGGTGTGCATTTCGGCACCGCCCAGTTCTTCCTCGGTGGCGATCTCCCCGGTGGCGGCCTTGAGCAGCGGCGGCCCCGCCAGGAACGCCCGGGACCGGTCCCGCACCATGATGATGTAGTCGGACAGACCGGTCTGGTAGGCGCCACCGGCGGTGGAGGAGCCGTGGGTGACGGTCACCACCGGCAGGCCCGCGGCGGACAGCCGGGTCAGGTTGGCGAACAGTGTGCCGCCATGAATGAACTGGTCTACCTTGTAGTTGAGCAGGTTGGCGCCGGCGCTTTCCACCAGCTGCACATAGGGCAGCTTGTTCTGCAGGGCCAGTTCCTGCACCCGCAGCTGTTTTTCCAGACCCATGGCCTGCAGGGCGCCGGCGTCGATGCCCGAGTCATTGGCGGAGATCATCACCCGCACGCCGGACACATAACCGATGCCGGCCACCACGCCGCCGCCAGGCACGCTCTTGTCCGGGTCCGGATTGTCCAGGCCATAACCGGCCAGGGTGGACAGTTCCAGGAACGGCGCGCCCGGGTCCAGCACCAGGGCAATGCGCTCCCGGGGCAGCAACTGGCCCCGCTTTTCGAAGCGCTCCTTGGAGGCTTCGGACTTGGCACGGGTACGGTTCTCCAGTTCGCGGATACGATCCAGCAGGGTGCTCATGCCCTGCTGATTCTCACGAAAGGCATCGCTGCCGGCGGATATCTTGGACTCGATGACGGCCATAGGATCGGGGTTCCAGTGTCGTGGATTTCTTCTTTCAACATAAATTTGATCAAGCGATTGGTCAATACTAGAATCAGAAAAAAACCAACGATGGAAACGCCCTATGATCAAGCTGTACCACTGCGCGAGTGCCCGCTCCTTCCGCGCCCTCTGGGCCCTGGAGGAACTGGGGCTGGACTACGAGCTGCACATGCTGCCGTTCCCGCCCCGGGTGTTCAAAAAGGACTACCTGGACATCAACCCCCTGGGCACCATTCCCGCCATGTTCGATGGCGAGACCTTCATGACGGAATCATCCGCCATCGCCCAGTACCTGACGGACCGCTACGGTAACGGGCGCCTGGGGGTGCCGGTGGACGATCCCCGCTACGGCCGCTACCTGAACTGGCTGCACTTCGGCGAGGCCACCCTCACCTTTCCCCAGACGCTGGTGCTGCGCTATACCCGGCTGGAGCCGGAAGAGCGGCGGGTACCGCAGGTAGCAGAGGACTACAGGAAGTGGTTCCTGGGTCGCCTGCGGGCGGTTGAGGCCTCATTGGAAAAGACCTCACCGTGGATTCTGGGCGATACCTTCACCGCCGCCGATATCTCCGTGGCCTATGCCCTGATGCTGGCGGAAAACCTGAACATGGACGGGGAATTCAGCCCCAACACCCGGGCCTACTGGCAGCGCATCCAGCAGCGGGATGCCTTCAAGCGGGCGCTGGAGAGTCAGGAGGAAGCGGCAACCGTGCAGGGCATTTCCTGACAGACAAAAAAAGGGGAGGCATTGCCTCCCCTCCTGTTCTGGCGCCATGCCCGGTCAGGCGGGGGTAGCGGTCGGCACCAGCTCCGCCAGGAATTCCAGGATGGCATCGTTGAAGGCGTCGTTCTGGTCGCCGGACACCATATGCCCCGCACCGCCAACATCCATGGCCCGGCCATTGGGCATCAGCTCCAGGAAATCCTTCACGCCTTCCTCGCTGACCACATCGCTCATCTTGCCCCGCACCAGCAGCGTGGGCGCATAAACCTGGCTGGCCGCCGTGCGCAGACGCTCCACATTCTTTGTCGACCCCGGCGTCCGGTCACCCGCCATGAAGGCCGGGTCCCAGTGCCAGTACAGGCGGTTGTCCTCGCCCACCCGCAGGTTCTTGCGCAGCCCTTCGCCGGAGCCGGAGCTGGGCTGGCGGTGAGGGTTGTAGGCGCTCACGGCGGCGACCACCTCTTCTATCGAGTCGAAACCATCCAGATGTGCCAGCATGAAATCCCGTATCCGCTGGATGCCGGCCTTCTCCGCCTGGGGCACAATATCCACCAGCACCAGCCCCCTGACATCCAGCTCCGGGCTCTCTCCGGCAGCCAACAGGGAGCTGATGCCACCCAGGGAGGCGCCCACCAGCACCGGCGGCTGTGACAGGTCCGCCAGGATGCCATGGACATCGTCCACAAACCGGTCGATGGTGTAGTCCCCCTCCGGGCACCACTCACTTTCGCCGTGGCCGCGCATGTCCACGTTGATCGCCCGGTAGCCATTGCCCGCCAGGGTGCGGGTCAGCTCGCCCCAGGAATGGCGGGTCTGGCCGCCACCATGCAGCAGGACAACGGGCTGGTCATCCGGGTCGCCCGCCACATCGGCGGCCAGCTTCAGGCCCGAGGCGCCGGTCAGGTAAAGTCGTTCCATTGTGGTTCTCCGGTATGGCTCTCCATGCGGCTATCCACCGGCATGGGATTCATCAACATATTCACGCTTATCGAGCGCTTGCTATCAATGTGCTGATGATGCCCCAAGTGCACCCGAAAATTCCAGTTAGTTTTGCAACTATCTGTTTCTGATCCGTACCCGGCGGTGTCAGACCAGCCCCCAGTCGCGGGCCTGTTGAGCCGGTACCGGAATCTCCAGCTCCAGCAACACCTGGGAATAGGTCTTGCCCTGCGGGTCCATGTGCAGCGAACTGACACCACCGCCATCCAGGGACTCCGCCAGCAGGAAATTGATGCCATGGATACCGGGCAGCGGGTAGGCGGTGACCGGTCCCCGGGTGAGTCCGCTGAAGCAGGCCCTGACCCGATCCGGCGTCAGGGCGGCGCGGATCACATCGAAGTAGCGGGCGTCACGGGCGATCACGCCGATATTGGCGTAGTTGCCCTTGTCGCCGCTGCGGGCCACCGCCAGGTCCATCAGCGGGACCAATACGGTTCGGCCTTCCGGCAGCGCAGCGACTTCAAGCGGTTCCGCCGGTTGCGCCCGCCCCTGCCCTTTCAGGCAGGCCTGGGGCAGGTGAACCGGTTCGCCACCCACTTTCACCGTTGCCGGCACCTGATCCTTGTCGATCAGGCCGGAGAACAGGCTGACCACGGGACTGGGGCGTGGGCGGCCCGGCGTCACCCCGGTCACCGCCGGCGACATGGACAGGGCCGCGCCGACGAATTCCTTGGAGAAAAGTTCGACACCTTCCTTGCGGGGGTGATGCACACCCAGGCGCAACACCACCTCCCGGGCCTGACCGGCTTCGGGCCGGGCGTGGTCGCCGAACATGGATTCCGCACCGATCACCTGCAGGTCGGACTTGCTGAACAGTGGCAATCCTTCCTCCTCCAGCATGGCAGCGGCACGGTTGCGTATGGCTTCGCCCATGCGTTTTGCCTTGGCGGCGGCCTCCCGCCCGACAATCACGAAACTGCCGATGCAGGTAAAACCATCCATGTAGGTGGCGCTGACCTTGTACTGGCCGGTGGGTTCCCTGCCCCGGGCACCGCGGATCAGCACCCGGTTATCGCCGATCTGCTCCATGGTGACCCGGGTGAAGTCACAGATCACATCCGGCAGCACGTAGCTGTGGGCGTCGCCAATCTCATACAGCATCTGTTCGCCAGCGGTGAGCACCGACACCAGTCCGCCGGTTTCGGGAGGCTTGGTGAGCACGAAGCTGCCGTCCGCCGACACTTCAGCAATGGGGAAGCCGGTGTTCTCCCACCCTGCCTCGGTGTCGTGCCAGTCGGTGAAGTTGCCGCCACTGGTCTGGGCACCGCATTCGATCAGGTGGCCCACCAGGCCGCCAGCCGCCAGCCGGTCGTAATCTTCCGGCTTCCAGCCGAACTCGTGGATCAGCGGCCCCACCGCCAGGGCACTGTCGACACAGCGACCGGTGACCACGATATCGGCCCCGGCATCCAGCGCCGCCGCGATGGGAAAGGCGCCCAGGTAGGCATTGACGCTCATGGCCCGGTCCGGCATGGCTGTACCGGTTTCCATCTCCCGCAGGTCTTTCTCACGGAGTTCATCGGCCCGGTCGAGCAGGTTGTCCCCCTCCACCGTGCCGATCTTCAGGGTGACGCCGGCCTCTTCCGCCACCGCTTCCAGCGCCTTGCGACAGGCCTCCAGGTTGACCCCGCCGGCATTGGCGATCACCTTGATGCGCTTGTCGGCGATGTCCTTCACCCAGGGCTTCATCACCCGGTCAATGAAATCGGTGGCATAGCCCCCCTCCGGGTTTTTGGAGCGGGCCCTGGCGAGGATCGACATGGTGATCTCGGCAAGATAGTCGAGCATCAGGTAGTCGATATCACCGTGCTGGATCAGCTGTTTTGGTCCCAGGGCGGTATCGCCCCAGTAGCCCGAGGCACCGCCTATTTTTACAACCTTGTCCGTCATGAAAAACTCCGCTGGATGGTTCCGCTTACAGGCCTAGCTGCCGTGTGGCCAGATCGCGCATGATTTCCTCGGCACCGCCGCCAATGGCATTGACCCGAACTTCCCGGTAGATGCGTTCCGATTTGGGACCGCGCAGGTAGCCGGCACCGCCCAGGGTCTGCACCGCTTCCCGGGCACAGTACTCCATGGTCAGAGTGCTCTGGTTCTTGAGCAGGCAGACATCCGCCACCGGGTTGTCCCCCTGCTCGATGCGCCAGGCCAGCTTTTCCAGATAGGCCTGGCTGGCCTCGATCTTCATGTGCATATCCGCCAGCTTGTGGCGCACCACCTGGTGTTCGATCAATGCCTGACCGAACGTCTGGCGCTGGCGGGCGTACTCCACCACCTCGTCATAGCAGGCCCGGGCAAAGCCGATGCAGCCGGCGGCCATGAAGATGCGCTCGAAGTTGAAGTTGTTCATGATCATCTTCGAGCCCTGGTTTTCCTCCCCCAGCAGGTTGCCCACGGGTACCCGGCAGTCGTCGAAGTAGAGGGTGGCGGTATCGGAGCACCACCAGCCCATCTTCCGGTCCAGGGGGGTGCGGGTGAACCCCGGGGTGTCCCGGTCAATCACCAGCAGGGAGATGCCCTTGTGTCCCGCTTCGCCGGTACGCACCGCCACGGTGTAGGTGTCCGCCCGCATGCCGGAAGTGATAAAGGTCTTGGAGCCGTTGACCACGTAGTGGTCGCCGTCCCGTCTGGCCGTGGTTTTCAGGGCAGCCACGTCGGAACCGCCGCCGGGCTCGGTGATCGCCAGGGCGCTGATGGCCTCGCCGGCGTAGATGGGTGGCAGCACCCGCTGTTTGAGCTCCCCGGACCCGTACTTGACGATGGGCGGCGAGCCAATGCCATGGCTCATCAGGCTGGCGGACAGGCCACCGCAACCGGCGGCCGCCAGCTCCTGGGCGGCAATGATCATGTAGAACAGGTCTGCCTCGACACCGCCGTACTCCTCCGGGTAGCCCAGGGGAATCAGGCCGATGTCCGCGGCCTTTTTGTAGAGCTCCCTCGGGAAGGTACCCGCCTCGTCCCACTCGGTCACCCAGGGCTCGATCTCGTTACGGACAAAGGCACGGACCGAGTCCCGGAAGGCCTCGTGCTCGGCGGTGTAGAACGGACTGCTGGTGGTCATGAATCTTCCTCGATTGTCTCGTTTCGGGTGGTCACTGGTACTGCTTGCGCAGTTCCCGCTTGAGCACCTTGCCGGTGGCGGTACGGGGCAGTTCTTCCAGTACCGCCAGGTGTTTCGGGATCTTGAAGCGGGCCAGGTGTTCACCACAGTACGCCTGGATTTCCTCCAGAGTGGGCTCATCGCCCTCCTCCGGCACAATCAGCGCCATGGGAACCTCGCCCCACTTCTCATCCGGCACGCCGATCACCGCCACATCCCGCACCTTCGGATGGCGATAGAGCACCTGCTCCACCTGGGTGGGGTAGACGTTCTCGCCGCCGGAGATGAGCATGTCCTTCTTGCGGTCGACGATGTAATAGAACCCTTCGTCGTCCTGGCGGGCCAGGTCACCGCTGTGGAACCAGCCGTTGCGCCAGTCCTCGGCGGTGGCGTCGGGCCGGTTCCAGTATTCCCGGAACATGCTGGGACCGCGAAGCACGAGTTCGCCGGTTTCGCCGGGGGCCACGTCGTTGTCGTTCTCGTCCACGATGCGCATCTGCACGTGGATCAGTGGCTTGCCCACCGAGCCGTTCTTGCGCACCGCATTCTCGTTATTGAGCACACAGGCGGAGGCGCAGGTTTCGGTCATGCCAAAGCCTTCCAGGAACTGGAAGCCCCGCTTCTGGAAGAACTCGATCACCGGGATGGGACAGGGGGCGCCGCCGGACAGCAGCACCTTCAGGTGCGACAGGTCGTAGTCGTCGAACCCCTTGTGCTGGCTGAGCATCAGCCACATGGCGGGCAGCACGAACAGGGTGGTGATGCGCTCGCGCTCCAGTGCCGTGAGCAGGGTGTCCGGCTCAAACTGGGGCTGCAAAACGATGCGTGCGCCGCAATACAGCATCGGCAGGGTGTAGATGGCCAGCCCGCCGATATGGAACAGCGGCGCCACCGTCAGGGTGCTGTCATCCGTATTGAAGGCCAGCGGGCTCATCTGGGTATTGATGGCGATCCACGTAGGGTTGGCGTGGGTCAGCAATGCCCCCTTGGGTTTGCCGGTGGTGCCGGAGGTGTACATCATCATCAGAGGGTCGTCCTGGCCCACCAGCGTGTCCGGGTCGGTGACGTCCACGGCCGCCAGGCTCTGGCGATAGTCCGGATCACCATCGGCTCCCCGCACCCCCTCACCGCACTCGCCATTAACGGCAATGGCATGCTGCAGGGTAGTGGTATCGCGGATCGGCTCCAGAAGCGGCAGCAGGCGGGCATGGTAGACAATCACCGACGCCTCGGCATCGTTGATGATGAACTCCAGCTCCTTGGGGCTGAGCCGGAAGTTCAGGGGTACCGCAATGGCCCCCAGCTTGGCACAGGCAAAGAAGACTTCCAGAAAGGCGGTGCTGTTGATCATCAGCATCGCCACCCGGCTGCCCCTGGTAACGCCCTTCCCTGCCAGCAAGTTGGCGGCACGGTTCACCCGCCCATCGAGATCGGCATAGGTGACCCGGTCGTCGCCATAGATCAGGGCTTCGGTGTCGGGGCGGTACCAGGCGTGGTAGCGCAGCCAGTCGCCAATGCCGCCCAGGTAGTGGGAAGTGAGGCTGGGGTCGTTCTGTTGGTCTTGTTGTGAACTCATGGTGCACCTCTGATCGTCGTGTGAGCAGCCGGGTTGTGCCGTCAGACCATAGCAGTCGTCTGCCGTGGCCTCTTGTGTGAACTGGCCGCCAGTGTCCGGCAGACGCTGGCGGCAGACGCCGGTTCCTGGATATGAATCTGAAGCCGGCGGGAACCACTGACGATGTCCCGGGGTGGCAACCCATAGATCCTGCGGATGGAATGGCTGAAATGGGTCGAATCCGGATAGCCGGTTTCCAGGGCGATGTCGGTCAATGTGGCGGAAGACCGGACGTGGTAGAGCAGACTGCGGGCCCGGCGCCAGGCCCGGTACTTTCGCAGGCAGATACCGGTCTCCTCCTTGAACAGGTGCAGGAAGCGGGACCGGGACAGCCCTTCCTCCCTGGCCAGGGCCGCGGCACTGCGGTTATCGTCGCTATGGTGGCACAGATGGTCCACCACCCGGCCGACCCGCGGGTCCAGATCACCGGGAGGCAGGCGCTGACCGAACAGCAGACGATCAAATGCCCCATCTTCCAGCCGGGTATCGGGTGAAAGCTGTCGAAACCGCCTGCTCCCTTGCAGGATGCCTTTACGCAAGGCGGTCGCGTCTTCCTGCAGTCGCTGACGGATATGGGAGCCGACGGCATCAATGTCCGTGTATTCCGGCTCTACCAAAATGACGGCCAGTTGTCGGTCGCGAATGCGTATCCGATGGGACGTATAGGGAGGCACCCAGCAGACCTGGTGTTGCCGCCACCCATTCCCAAGGTCCACCTCCATCGGGGTCCGCTCGGCCACGTAAAGGATCGCGCAACCGAAGTTGCGCAGCCCGGGGCTGCCCAACAGGCCAAAATAGAACACCCGGTGATCGCTGATCCGCATCACTCGGGGCGAGTCACCCAGTCGGGATTCTGTGGTCCGGGCGGGGGTGAAACTCATTGCATTACCCTGTCGTGTGTTGTTTCCCAAAGACTAGACCTAACACTTGGTCAAATTCAAGATTGGGCGCTAGAATAATTTGACCGAATGATTGGTCCCGTGCCTGAATAGATGCCTGACCAAACCCGGAATCCTGCCCCGACGCCCCTCAGAACGGCGTATGGAGGGCAACGAACAAACAACAATCAGCCGGGGAAACGGGCCCGGTTCCCCAACGGAGGGCAGCATGCGTTACACCACCGAACACAAGAGCCTTTACGATTCCGTCAGCAAGTTCGTGGCGGACGAGATCAACCCTTATGTGGACCAGTGGGAGGAGGAAGGCATCTTCCCCGCCCGGGACCTGTTCCGGAAGATGGGGGCCAAGGGCTTCCTGGGCATTACCAAGCCCGAGGCGTTTGGGGGCATGGGTCTCGACTGGAGTTACGACCTGGCCTTCTGCGAGGCCATGGGTGAGGTAAACTGCGGCTCCATTCCCATGGCGGTGGGTGTACAGACCAACATGGCCACTCCGGCCCTGGCCAAGGTCGGCTCCGACGAGCTACGGCGGGAGTTCCTGGCACCAGCCATTGCCGGCGACTATGTGGCCTGTATTGGTGTATCCGAACCCGGCGCCGGATCCGATGTGGCGTCCATCAGAACCACCGCCCGCAAGGATGGCGACGATTACGTCATCAATGGCTGCAAGATGTGGATCACCAATGGCACCCAGGCCGACTTCATGTGCCTGCTGGCCAACACCGGTGATGGCCCGGTACACAAGAACAAGTCACTGATCGTGCTGCCCATGGACACGCCGGGCATCACCATCGCCCGCAAGCTGGACAAGCTGGGCATGCGCAGCTCCGACACGGCGCAGATCTTTTTCGAGGATGTGCGGGTGCCCCAGCGGTATCGCATTGGCGAGGAAGGCCTCGGGTTTATCTACCAGATGCAGCAGTTCCAGGAAGAACGACTGTGGGGTTCCGCCAGCACCCTGCGGACGCTGGAGCGCTGTATCGAGGATGTCGCCGAGTACACCCGCCAACGCATCGCCTTCGGTAAACCGCTGCTGCACAACCAGACCATCCACTTCCGCCTGGCGGAGCTGCAGACCGAGGTGGAACTGCTGCGCTCACTGGTGTATCGCACCACCGAAGGCTACATCAACGGCGAGGACATGACCCGCCTGGCCTCCATGGCCAAGCTGAAGGCCGGCCGTCTGTGCCGGGAGGTCACGGATGCCTGTCTGCAGTACTATGGTGGCATGGGCTTCATGAACGAAACCCTGATTACCCGGCTTTACCGGGACCTGCGACTGGTGTCCATTGGTGGCGGTGCCGACGAGGTGATGCTGGGCATCCTGAGCAAGTTCATGGGCACCCATCCGGGCGACCAGTAGACCGGGCGTCCCGGTAGCGTCGGGATCAGTCCCGGCGCCCGGTGGCGAGGATCATGACCCGATCCGTCAGGTCGTCCAGGGACAGGCCACCGCCGGCCCGGAACCAGGTGGGTGTCCAGTGCATGGCACCCGCCAGCAGCTTGCGCAGGATATCCGGCTCCATGGTCAGCATGCCCTCGGCCTGGGCCTGTTGAAGCACGCCCAGCCAGATGCCCTCGTATTCCTCCCGCAGTTTGAGGATATCCGCCTTGGCCTCGTCGGACAGATTACGCCATTCCCCCACCATCACGCTCCAGGCCTCGCCGGTTTCGCCGTTGGTGGCATAGAGTTCCACCGCAATCAGGGTGCGCAGCTTGGCCTCCAGGCCCTGGCTTTGCTCCAGGGCCCGTTTCATGCGGGTCAGGTTGAGGATGATGCTCTCCTCCATCACCGTGCGCAGGATCTCATCCTTGCTCCGGTAATGATGGAAGATGCTGCCGGGCAGGATGCCGGTCTCCCGACCAATGTCGCGCACCGTGGTCTGCAGGTAACCCTTGTGCCGGAACAGGCTGGCCGCGGTATTGAGCACCACACCCCGGGGGCTTTTGGGGTCGGTGATGCTGCCGTTTTCTATCAGCTCGTTACGGATTTCTTCACTGAATACCAAGGGTCCGGCTCTCTCTGAGACTGTGGGAATGGGGTCGCATTCTATAGCATGTCCCGCGTTCCGGGCCACCGGACTGCCACCAACGGACAGCATCGGGGGACCTTGCTCACATTGTAGACCAAACGCTTGCTCAAATCCTGACAGTGCACTAGATTGGTCAAAACAAGAACAATGACAGGAAACAGCGGAGCACTCCATGCCACAACAACATCCCGCCCCGACCCCCGAAATGAACATGATTGACCGGGTCTGCGCTGGCGACATCCTCACCCGGGCCGCCGATCTCTACCCTGGTAACATTGCGATGGTGGACGACGGTCGCACCCTGACCTACCGGGAATTCGAGGACCAGTCCAACCGCGTGGCCCACAGCCTCCTTGGCCTGGGCCTCAAACCCGGCGAGCCCGTCGGCGTGCTGGCCCGTAACTGCCTGGAACTGATGGTGACCTACATCGCCTGCGCCAAGGCCAACCTGGTGTTCGCGCCGGTCAACCTGGGCCTGAAACCCCATGAGATCGCCTACTGCCTGAAGGACTGCAACACCCGAGTCCTGATCGTGGAGGAGGCCCTGATGGAAGCCGGCCAGTCATTGCCCGAGCAATTGCCGGCGCTCGAATGTCTGTACTGGACAGGAACCAGCCCCCATGAAGCCGGTGGTCGGACCTGGCAGCCATTCCAGGCCCTGATCGACAGTGGCAGCGACCGGCCGGTGGAAGTGGTGGTGGGCGACCGCGACCCGGTCCAGTTGCTCTACACCAGCGGCACCACCGCCAATCCCAAGGGTGTGGTGACCAGCCACCTGGCGGTAACCATGGCGGCCATGGCCAACATCATCGCCAACCGACTGCCACCAGAAGCCGCCATGCTGTGCCAGTTGCCGCTGTTTCACTGCACGGCGGTCAACTGCCTGGCACTGCCCACCTTCATGATGGGTGGCAAGCTGGTCATGGCCAAGGGCTTCGACGCCCGGGAATGCGCACGGCTGATCGAGGAGCACCGGATCTACATGCTGGTGTTCCTGCCCATGATGTTCAACGAGGTGCTGTCGGACCCGGAAGCCAGCCAGCGGGATTTCTCCTCGGTTCGCCGCGCCCTCTACGCCATGGCGCCGATTGCCGAGAGCAAGCTGCAGGGCATCCACGACGCCTTCCCCAACGCCGACGTGATCCTGGGCTCCGGCCAGACCGAGTTCACCCCGGCCACCTGCCTGATCCGCCCCGAGCACCAGTGGAGCAAGGCAGGCTCCTGGGGCACGGCAACGCCCCTGACCCGGGTGGCGATCATGGATGACCACGGTCGCCTGCTGCCGCCGGGGGAAACCGGCGAGATCGTCTACCGGGGCCCGCAGATGATGACGGAATACCTGAACCAGCCGGAAAAAACCGAAGAATCCTTCAAATACGGCTGGTTCCACAGCGGCGACATCGCCTCCATCGACGAGGACGGCGCCATCTGGTTCACCGACCGCAAGAAGGACCTGATCAAGACCGGCGGTGAGAACGTGGCTTCACTGGATGTGGAGCGCTGCCTGATGGGACACCCGAAAGTGGCGGAGGCGGCGGTGATCGGCGTCCCCCACGAACGCTGGGGCGAAGCCATCACCGCCAGCGTGATCCTGATGCCGGATGCGGACGCCGACGAACAGGAACTAATCGAGCACTGCCGGGAGCAACTCGCGGGCTTCAAGGTGCCCAAGGCCATCGTGATCGTGGAGGAGTTCCCCCGGACGGGTACCGGCAAGATCCAGAAGCATGTGATCCGCAAGGGGATGGAGGGGTACTTTTCCTGAGGAGAAATGCCCCCGTGAGATATCTTGCGGGGGCGCTAGCCAGGAGTCTGCGCGGTAGAAACTCGCAGCGGTGCGGCTTCCTACCGCGCAGATTCCTAGCGCGCCATACCGTAGAATTCGGCGTTCGGACGCATGGCGGTATGGGCTGCCAGCCGGTTAGACATGGCAAACAGCCCGGTAATCGCCCCGATATCCCAGATCTCATCCTGGCTGAAGCCGGCCTGCTCCAGGGTTCGGATATCCCCTTCCCCTACCAGCCAGGGCGTCTGGGCCAGTTTGACCGCGTAGTCCAGCATCGCCCGCTGTCGCTCACTGATCTCCGCCTCCCGGTAGTTGGCGCCAATCTGGTCAGACAACCACGGCTGTTTCGAGCGAATCCGCAGGAACGCGCCGTGGGACACCATGCAGTAGAGGCACTGGTTGGCGCTGCTGGTCGCCACCACAATCATCTCCCGCTCGGCACGACTGAGCCCCTCATCCGATTCCATCAGGTCATCGTGCATGGCCAGAAAGGCCCGCAACTGGTTCGGTCGGTGGGCATGGCCCAGGAAGACATTGGGGATGAAACCCATTTTCTCCTGCAGGGTTTCGATGCGCTCTCGCAGATCCTCCGGCAGCGTGGAAAGATCAGGGATCGGAAATCGGGAGATGGGCAGTTGTTCGGACATGGAAAGGACTCCGCTATATGGACCAGACGCCAGAATAACAGGGCGGAGTCTGTCAACGTAGTTGTCGCGTTTAAGCATTCAGCTCTTTAACAGTTC
>NZ_JAVVLT010000014.1:0-92239 GCF_036224885.1 Marinobacter sp. OP 3.4 | reverse complement strand
GGCGCCCTGCGGGCGCTCCCCCTCTCCCTGGCCCTCTCCCTCGTTGGGGAGAGGGGATGTATGACTCGAACGCTGTGTAGCCCCTCTCCCTCAGGGGAAGAGGGGATATATGGTGTGAGCACGGTGTAGCCCCTCTCCCCCGGAGGGAGAGGGGTTGGGGAGAGGGGGGAGACTCCCCCTCCGTTGCTTGATGTCTGGCACCCTGCGGCCCCCCTCCAGACCCCGTCAAAAACCTGGCAGCATCTTTCTGAGCTTTCATGAATTATTATTTAATTTACTGTAATTAAAGGATAAAAGGAACCTGGCCGGAAATTTGCAAATTCTTCCCCAGACAGACTTTCTGCCATGCCGCCCCCAGCGGCGGCAGGCACAGGAACCGTTTTCGGGAGCGGAGAGATAACCATGGTCCAGCGAGCCGATATCAACAACGTTCTCTCGGAGATGCGCAACCTGCGTGCCCAGATGCAGCAGAACCAGCGCATGGAGAACGACCTTTCCGTCAGGGGGCAGGTGGACAAGCCGACCGGTCCGGAGAAGGTGCAGGAGACCCAGGGCTTTGGCGACATGCTTAACCAGGCGGTGGACAAGGTGAATGACCTCCAGTCGACGACGGGGGATCTGCGCACGGCCTATGAACAGGGCGATCCCAACGTCGATATCACCCGGGTGATGGTGGCCTCCCAGAAGTCATCGGTTGCCTTCGATGCCCTGAGTCAGGTGCGGAACAAGGTCGTGCAGGCCTACGAAGACATCATGAACATGCCGATCTGACGGCGGTTTAGACGAGTTATCAACGGAGCAACGTCATGGCCACTGCAGCCTCAGAAGCCACTTCCACCAATCTGGCCACCACCGGCTCGGATGAGGAGAACGAAAGCAGCAGCCCTCTGCTGTTCGGTTTCAATCGCCTGAACCTGCTGCGCCAGATTGGCCTGATGGTTGGCCTGGCCGCCAGCGTGGCCCTGGGCGTGGCGGTGGTGCTATGGGCCCAGGAGCCCAATTACCAGCCGGTGCTGGGCGACCTGTCCAGTTACAACCCCCAGGACGTCTCCAGCATCCTTGACCAGAGTGGCATCCAGTACCGTATGGACCCGCGTAGCGGGGCGCTGCTGGTGGCTTCCGACGATGTCTACAATGCCCGCCTGAAACTCGCCGCCGAAGGCGTGACCGACAAGGAAACCATCGGATACGAGCTGCTGGACCAGGAGCAGGGTCTGGGTACCTCCCAGTTCATGGAGACCATCAGTTTCCGCCGCGGCCTGGAAGGGGAGCTGGCCCGCACCATCAGCAGCATGCGCAGCGTCAAGTCGGCCCGGGTGCACCTGGCCATTCCGGAGCGGTCGGTATTTGTCCGTGACGCCCGGGAGCCCAGTGCCTCGGTCTTCCTGAATGTGTTCGCCGGGCGCCGGGTCGAACAGGAACAGATCAACGCCATCGTCAACCTGGTGGCCGGCAGTGTGCCGGAGATGAACCGCGAGAGCGTGACCGTCGTCGACCAGAACGGCAACCTGCTGACTGGTCGTGAGGAAGATTCCGAGCGCCAGGACATGCAGGAGCAGTATGAATACACCGCGCGGGTGGAAGAGCGCCTGACCAAGCGGGTGGCCTCCATGATCAGCCCCATTGTCGGCGACAGTCGCTTCCGGGCGGAGGTCAGTGCGGACCTGGACTTTTCCTCGGTGGAGCAGGCGGAAGAACTGTTCAACCCCGAGCAGCAGGCGGTGCGCAGTGAACGGGAGCTGTCGGAGCAGCGTGCCGCCGGTGCCCAGGGAGGCATCCCCGGCGCCCTGTCCAACCAGCCGCCGGGCGAGGCCGCCGTGCCGGAACAGGCGGGTGGGGGCCAGGCCGGAGAAGGCGAAGACGGCGAGGAGCAGGCGCAACCGGTGGATATTCGCCGCGAGAGCACCCGTAACTACGAGATTGATCGTACGGTCAGCTACATCCGCCAGGCCCAGGGTGACGTCAAGCGCCTGACCGTGGCGGTGGCGGTGGACGACAAGCGCGTGGTCAATCCCGATACCGGTGAGGTCACCTATGAGCCCTGGCAGGAGCAGGAACTGCAGCGCCTGAACATGCTGGTGCGGGACGCGGTCGGCTACTCCGCGGCCCGGGGCGACAGCGTCACGGTCATGAACACCGCCTTCGCGCCGGAACAGGAAGTGCAGTACGAGGCCCCGGGCTTCTGGGAGCAGCCCTGGTTCTGGAACCTGATGAAACAGGTGCTGGCCGGTGTCGTTATCCTGGCATTGGTACTGGGCCTGTTGCGCCCGGTGCTCAAGACCATCTCCGGTGGCAGCCGCCGCGAATCCGGTATGGATGAGGACGGCATCCGGGGCTCCTACGACGACCTTGGCGAGGTGGGCAGCGACCGGGCCCTGGCGGATGCCATGAGTGGCCAGGACGAGTTGCTTTTGCCTGGCGCCACGGACAGCTATGATAGGCACCTGAACGCATTGAAAGGGCTGATTGCCGAAGACCCCGCCCGGGTTGCTCAGGTAATGCGCCAGTGGGTGAACGTCGATGAGTGAAGAAAACAGCCAGGAAGGTGAGAGCAAGCAGCTTCGCCGCAAGATCCCCCGGGTCGAGCAGGCCGCGATCCTGCTGATGTCCCTGGGCGAGTCCGATGCCGCGGAAATCCTCAAGCACATGGGGCCGAAGGAAGTCCAGCGGGTCGGTGTTGCCATGGCCCAGATGAAGGACGTCAGCAAGGACGAGGTGTCCTACGTGATGAATGAGTTCGTCGACGCCGTGGGCGGCCAGACCGGCCTGGGTGTGGGCAACGATGATTACATCCGTACCATGCTCACCCAGGCACTGGGGGACGACAAGGCCGCTAGCCTGATCGACCGTATCCTCATCGGTGGCAACACCACCGGCCTGGACACCCTCAAGTGGATGGAGCCCCGGGCAGTGGGGGACATCATCCGTTACGAACATCCCCAGATCCAGGCCATAGTCATCTCCTACCTGGACCCGGACCAGGCCGCCGAGATCCTGGCGACCCTGGATGACAAGGTAAGGCTCGATGTGATGATGCGGGTAGCGTCGCTGGAAAGCATCCAGCCCCAGGCCCTGCAGGAGCTCAACGACATCCTCGAGAAGCAGTTCTCCGGCGGTTCCGCGGCCCAGACCAGTCGCATCGGCGGCATCAAGCGGGCGGCGGATATCATGAACTTCATGGACCGCTCCATCGAGGGTGGCCTGATGGATTCCATCAAGGATATGGACCCGGATCTCGCCTCCACCATCGAGGATCTGATGTTCGTCTTCGACAACCTGGCGGATATCGACGACCGGGGTATCCAGTCGCTGCTGCGGGAGGTGTCCTCGGAAGTCCTTGTGGTGGCCCTCAAGGGCGCCGACGACGGGGTCAAGGACAAGATCTTCCGCAACATGTCCAAGCGCGCGGCCGAGCTGCTGCAGGATGACCTGGAAGCCAAGGGACCGGTACGGGTGAGCGAAGTGGAGTCCGCCCAGAAGGATATCATCACCATCGCCCGTCGCATGGCGGAAGCCGGTGAGATTACCCTGGGTGGTTCCGGCGAAGAAATGATGTGATGAGCGATTCCCGCCGACGTAGCCGCATTCCCCCCGAAGAACTCAGCGCCTGGGAGCGCTGGGAGCTGCCACTGCTGGACGAGCGGGGCAACGAGGTGGCCCGGGACGAGGACATGGACGTCAAGCCGCTGACTGCGGCGGACATCGAGGCCATCCGCCAGTCCGCCTGGGAGGAAGGTCGCCAGGAGGGTCGGCAGGCGGGCCATGAAGAGGGCCTGTCCCAGGGGCTGGAAGAGGGGCGTGAACGGGGCTACCAGGAAGGTCGGGAGACCGGTGAACAGGAGGGCCGCGAGCAGGCGGCCGCCGATGCCCGCGCCGAGGTGGACGAGAAACTGGCGCGGCTGGAGTCCGTCATGGGCGAACTGCTGGCCCCCATCGAAAGACATCAGGACGAGCTGGAGTCGGCCCTGGTCAACCTGGCCACGGTGCTGGCCCGGTCGGTGATCCACCGTGAACTGTCACTGGATTCCTCCCAGATTCGCCAGGTGGTGATGGACGCGGTGAGCAGCCTGCCCTCCACCCGGGAGAACGTCCGTATCCGCATCCACCCCTCCGATATGGAATGGGTGCGGGAGGCCGCCGACCGTCTCGACGCGGAGGCATCCATCAGCGGGGACGACAGTATCCTGCCAGGGGGCTGCACCGTGGAAACCCGCCATTCCCTGGTGGACTACACCGTGGAGAAGCGCTTCCAGAAGGCAGTGCAGGCGATGCTGGACCTGCAACTGGGAACCGCCTCCCAGGGCGAGAGCGACGAACTCGAATCGGTGATGGGCGACCTGTCCGATTTCCACCGGGATGTGCTGGAAGAACCGGGAGAGTCCGACGATGACCAGCAGCCTGACTGAACGCCTCCAGCGACTGGCGTCCAACGTTCCCCGCCAGCCCCGCCCGGAGCTTTCCGGCCGCCTGACCCGCATGGTGGGCCTGACCCTGGAATGCGTCGGCTGCCCGATGGTGGTGGGCGACCGCTGCATGATCCTCGGTCACGACACCGGCACCGTGGAAGCGGAGGTGGTCGGGTTCGAGGATGACCGGGTTTACCTTATGCCATTGACGGCCATTGAGGGCCTGCGCCCGGGGGCACGGGTTATCCCCATGTCGGCGGCGAGCCGGGTGCCGGTGGGGCATGGCCTGTTGGGTCGGGTGGTCAACGGCAACGGCGAGCCCCTGGATGACCGGGGTCCGCTGGAGGTGGAGGCCCGCGTGCCCCTGGCAGGGGAGATCATCAATCCCCTCAACCGGGCGCCGGTGCGCACCTCCATGGACGTGGGCATTCGCGCCATCAACGCCCTGCTGACCGTGGGCCAGGGCCAGCGCCTGGGCCTGTTTGCCGGCAGTGGCGTGGGCAAGAGCATGCTGCTGGGCATGATGACCCGCTTTACCGATGCGGATATCACCGTGGTGGGCCTGATTGGCGAGCGGGGCCGGGAGGTGAAGGAGTTCATCGACGATATCCTGGGGGAAGAGGGCCTGTCCCGCTCCGTGGTGGTTGCCTCCCCGGCGGACGATTCCCCGCTGATGCGCCTGCGGGCCGCCATGCTTACCACTCGCATTGCCGAATACTATCGCGACCAGGGCAAGCGGGTGCTGTTGCTGATGGATTCCCTGACCCGCTATGCTCAGGCCCAGCGGGAAATTGCCCTGGCCGTGGGCGAGCCGCCCGCCACCAAGGGCTATCCGCCGTCGGTGTTCGCCAAACTGCCGCAACTGGTGGAGCGAACAGGTAACGGCAAGCCCGGAGGTGGTTCCATCACCGCCTTCTACACCGTACTGACCGAAGGTGACGACCAGCAGGACCCGGTGGCGGATTCCGCCCGTGCCATCCTGGATGGTCATATCGTGCTGTCCCGACGACTGGCGGAGGAGGGCCATTACCCGGCCATCGACGTGGAGGCATCGGTCAGCCGGGTCATGCCCCATGTCACCGGACAGGACCATTTTGCCCGGGCGCAGCGGTTCAAGCAGGTCTATTCCCGCTACCAGCAGGCCCGCGACCTGATCAGCGTTGGCGCCTATGTGAAGGGCTCGGACCAGGAAACCGATTTCGCCATTCGCTATATCGACCGTATGGGGGATTTCCTGCAGCAGGGGCTGAATCAGGCTGCCCCCTTCAGCGAGTCCGTGGACCAGTTGCTGTCGCTGCTGCCGGAAAAACCGGCCAGATCGCAAACGGCGGACAGTGGCCAGCCCGGGGGTGGTGAATGACCACCCGCTCGCAACGCCTGCAGGTAGTGCTGACGTTGGAGGAACGCAAGGAACAGGAAGCTCTGGATGCCATGAACGGGGTTCGCAACCAGTGGCAGGTGGAGAAGGACCGCCTGGATGAACTGGACCGCTACCAGCGGGAATATCACCAACAGATGCGTGCCCAGCAGCAGGGGACTGTGCCGGTAAGCCGGCTCCAGGGTTGGCAGAACTTCATCGCCCGCCTGGACCTGCTTATCGGCGACCAGCAGAAGCGGGTGGCACAGGCCGCCGAACGCCTGGAGCATGCCCGGCAGAACTGGCAACGGGCCTGGGAATGCCGCCGGGGCATGGAAAAGTACATTGACACCTGTCGCGCCCAGGAACAGCGTGCCCGGGACCTGGCGGAACAGAAGCAGGCCGACGAAGCCGCCGCGCGGCAGTTCTCCCGGCGCCGCCAGTAGCCCCATACGCCTTCCGCTGTGTTGTGATGGCGATGTTTTTCTCCCGCAATACAAATCCCGTTCCATTGTCTATCCTGAAGGGGCCGGAAATTGTGACCTGGCCACCTTTAACGGAGGAAACCTATGCCGGTTAACACCCGACGCAGTGAGGATGGTGAAACGCGGATCATCGCCATCGAAGGCCGTTTTGACTTCAGTACCCACCAGGCTTTCCGGGATGCCTATGAGAAGGATTCCGAAGACGTACTGTATTGGGTCGTGGACATGTCCGATACCAGCTACCTGGACAGCTCAGCCCTGGGCATGCTGCTGTTGCTGCGGGACTTTGCCGGAGGCGACAAGGCCAGTATCCGGATCGAAAACTGCAACAGCGACGTGCGCCGCATACTGGCCATCTCCAATTTCGAGCAGCTGTTTTCCATACGCTGAGTTTTTTGCCACAGCGGCCAACCGTGGTGAGAGGATGCACCCGTGACGGATTCCGCACACCCCCGACCCCTGCGTCTGCTGATCGCCGATGACAGCAATACCGACCGCCTGATTCTGGAGGCCATCCTGTCCCGTCAGGGCCACGACGTGCGCGCCGCGGAGGACGGTCAGGCGGCCCTGGAACTCTACGAATCCTGGTCCCCGGACATGGTGCTGCTGGACGTGATGATGCCGCGGCTGGATGGCACCGAGGCGGCCCGGCGTATCAAGGCGCTGGCGGGGGAACGGCTGGTGCCGGTGATCTTCCTCACCTCCCTGTCGGACGCCGGCTCCCTGGCCCAGTGCCTGGATGCCGGCGGCGACGATTTCCTGCCCAAACCCTATAACCCCGTCATTATCCAGGCCAAGCTGGGGGCCTTTGACCGCATGCGGCGCATGCATGAGACCCTGACCCGACAGCGGGACCTGATCCGGGAACGTAATGAGCAGTTGCTGGAAGAGCAGGTCACGGCCCGCCGGCTGTTTGACAATATTGCCCATACCGGGTGCCTGGACGTGGCCAATATCCGCTACCACGCCTCGCCGCTGTCCATTTTCAACGGTGACATCCTGTTCGCCTGTCCCAGGCCAGCGGGGGGCATGCACCTGCTGGTGGGCGATTTTACCGGCCATGGCCTGCCGGCGGCGATCGGCGCCCTGCCGGTGGCGGAGATCTTCTATGGCATGACCAGCAAGGGTTTCGCCGGCGATGATGTGCTCAAGGAACTCAACCAGAAGTTGGTGCGCATCCTGCCCACGGGGATGTTCTGCTGCGCCTTCTTTGCCGAGGTGAACTTCCGCGACCGCTACCTCCGGGTCTGGAACGGCGGACTGCCCGATGGATTTATCCTGCGTGGGGATGGCTCCCGGGAACCCCTGGCCTCCACCAGCCTTCCCCTGGGGGTGCTGGCGCCGGAACGGTTTGCCGCGCCCATGGCCGAGTACACCGTCTGCCCCGGTGACCAGTTGCTGCTGATGACGGACGGCGTGCTGGAGACCACCAGTCCCGATGGTGACTGGTTCGGGGAGGAGGGGCTGGCCCGGGTGCTGGACGACCGGCGCCGGGAGCAGTCGCCGGTGGACCTCCTGCTGGAACGCATCAGGCTGTTCAGTGGCCGGAGCGAGGATACCGATGACCTGACCATCCTGGCCCTGCGGATTACCGACCATGATCCGGTGGCCAGCCAGACGCTGGCGGCCACCCAGTCGGCGCTGACCGGTCCCGCCGCGTGGAGCTGCCGTTACCAGGTGGATGGCGAAACCCTGGCCCGGTTCAGTCCGTTGCCGCTGCTGCTGCATGTGTGTATGGCGGTGGCGGGCCTGCGCCAGCATAGCGCGCCGATCTATACCATACTGTCGGAACTCTACAACAACGCCCTGGAGCATGGTGTGCTGGAGCTGCCGTCGTCCTGGAAGGATGGTCCGGAAGGCTTCAGTCGATACTACGCTGAACGGGAGAAACGCCTGGGCGATGTGGGGGAGGAACACTATATACGTTTTGAGCTTGAACACCGGCTGGGGGCGTCCGGTGGCCGCCTGGTGATCCGCTGTCGGGATTCCGGTGAGGGGTTCGATCGGGAGCAGGCCCTGACAGGGGGTGACGGTCCGGGGTATGCTGGTCGGGGCATTCCGTTGATAGAGAAGTTGTCCAGTGATCTGACATACAATAAGCAGGGAAATTGTGCCGAAGTAGTATATGATTGGGAGTTGGCTGATGTCGGGAGGTCGCAGGATCAGTAGCGGTGTTGGTACCTTTGTGACGGCGTCCCGTGCAGGTTTCCTCGGTGTCCGGTTGTAATTTATCGATACGCCCAGACTATAGGTATGCAAACACATCAAGAGCCTGATGTACCTTTGGCTCCCAAGAGGTTGGTTATGAACGATAAGCCACACCTTGATGAAGAGGCTCTGGCCGAACTGCGGGACGTGATGGAGGATGAGTTCGACATCCTTATCCAGACCTACATCAACGATTCCAGCGAACGTATTGCAGCGCTTCATCAGGCCCTGTCGGGCGACGACCAGGAGTCGTTCGCCAAGACCGCCCACAGTTTCAAGGGCAGCAGCATCAATATCGGCGCCTCCCGCCTCGGGGATCTCTGTCTCAGCGCCGAAAGAGCCGGACGTGAAGGGCGCATGGACGACGCCAGGCAACTGTTACCGGAACTGGAAGCCGAGTTCGTCACTGTGCGTCAACTTATGGAAGAATCCCTCCACGTCTGATCCTGTTCCAGGGTCAACCGGACTGGCACCGGTTTTGCACAATAGCTGATAAACCAGCCCTTCTGGGGCGCCCCCAGTGAATCAGCGGCAAGAGGTTGCCATGTCCGGAATGGTTCTGAACCAGTTACTCACTCCCGAATCAGGGATTGACCGCCCCGGTGTCGACAAGGCCCTGGATGGGGTTACCCAGGGTCGGCCCGAGAACGGGCCCAGTCGTTATGACGACGTGGTTCGGCAACAGGAAAAGCGCCTGGAACAGCGGCGCGCCGAAGAGCGCTCCGCGCAGCGCAAGCGGGAGCAGGAAGACCTGCGGCAAAGACAGGACGGTGCCAGGGCAGAGGCCGCAAAGGCAGAGAGCGCCGAACGGCCTGCGGAAGAGAACACCCAGGCGGCAAGCGACCGCCGCCCGGAGTCGGACCGGGATAGCCCGGCCAGCAAAAAATCCCGTTCCGACGGCGACGCCCCCCACACCGCCAATGCGGACGCCTCAGAGGCGAAACCGGACCAGGTCGCCGATGACGTCGAGCAGGCAGAACCCGGGCTGCTGCAATATCTCCGGGACGGTGATGAAGCGGGCGTGATCGGCCTGATGATGCAAAGGCAACAGGCCGGCTCGGGGACCGCCCAGGGGAGCTCAACCCGGACCACTGCCCAGGTGATGGCGTCATTGACCGGCACCGGGCAGCAACCGGGTGGCCTGCCGACGACCGGCGCCCTGTTTGCCGCCATGCTTGAGGCCGGCCAGGACAAGGGCGGTAAGCAGGGGCGTGAGCTGCCTGCCGGGCTCCAGGCCCTGACGGACAGCGCCGCCAAGTCAGCCGATAACCTGACCGCCCAGGTTGCCTCACGACTGACCGCACCGGAACTGACGCAGTCACTGAACCAGCCAGCCGGCCTGCGGGGGCAGGAGGCCCAGGCCCTGATGCGAAACTACAGCACCAGTGTCGATGTGCCGGTTGGGGCCGATGAATGGGGTGAAAAGGTGATGGGCAAGCTGGCCTGGCTCACCGCCAGCCAGATGTCGGTGGCGGAGATCCACGTGACGCCGCCGGACATGGGGCCCCTTGAGGTCCGGGTACAGGTACAGAATGACCAGGCCACGGTGACCGTTCACACCTCCACGCCAGCGGTACGGGAGCAACTGGAACTCCACGGCCATCGCCTGCGGGACATGCTGAATGAACAGGGGCTGAGCCTGGATGGATTCGACGTGTCCGATTCCTCCGCCCGTGACCATGCGGGACAGAACGACGACGGTGATGAGTCCGGTGGCAGCGGACCCGGGCAGGGGCTGGCCGCCGGTGATGCCGACACCGATGCCACGGAAATGACGGAGCTGGACCTGTCCTGGAGGGGAGAGCTCGACGTGTACGCCTGACGGGTGGATTAGCCAGACCTTGATCGAGCGGTTACACTTTTGTCAGATATTGGAGGCCAGCCTCAGGGCTGGCCTTTTTAATGATGCGTACCCACCGCCAGGTGATTTCGGGGCACGACGACAGCAGGTTGGCTCGGCCTTTGCTTCTATCCTGTATAAGGAGAATCCCTGGCGAATTTCGGCAAAATATTGACGGATTTCTGAATGGCGCAAAACAATGAGGTGGCGGCACCACCGAAGAAAGGTCGGCTGAAGACAATACTGCTCCTGATCATTGTACTGGGGCTGGCTATTGGTCTTTCCATTGCCGGAACCCTCTGGTTCCTGGGCAAGGGCGACAGTGACAATGCCGACGTGGAGGAAGAGGCCGCCGTGGCGGAAGAAGCCTTCGTGCCATCCGGTTATCTGGTGATGGACAAGCCACTGGTGGCCACGGTCCAGCATCCGGGCCGGCCACGCTACATCCAGGTCCACCTAGCCCTGGAGTCCAGCCAGGAGGCAGCGTTGCAGGCCGCCGAGAAGCATATGCCGCTGTTGAGGAACACCCTGATCTCGGAGCTCGGGGGGCTGGAATTCATGGCACTGCAGACCAGTGAAGGGCGGTCGGCCCTGCCGGAACAGTTGCTGGTGGCGGTCAACGAGACCCTGGAAGCGGAGGGAGAGCCCCCCGTCGACCGGGTCCTGTTAAGGAACTTCGTGATTCAGTGAAATCCGTTCAGGGCAGGCAGCAGCCATTACCATGGTGCCGTCCCACTGAAGTGCAGGCAGTCAGAGGCTGAAACTATGCAGGACCTACTCTCACAGGATGAAATCGATGCGCTGCTCCACGGGGTGGACGACGGCGATGTCGATACCTATGACGAGACCGATGAAGAGGGCGTCAAGAGCTACGACCTGGCCAGCCAGGACCGCATTGTCCGTGGCCGGATGCCGACGCTTGAGATGATCAACGAGCGCTTTGCCCGTTACACCCGCATAAGTCTGTTCAACCTCATGCGCCGCAATGCCGACGTTTCCACCGGCGGCATCCAGATCATGAAGTTTGGTGAGTACATCCACACCCTGTATGTGCCCACCAGCCTCAACCTGGTCAAGGTGCGTCCGCTGCGGGGCACCGGCCTGTTCATCATGGACGCCAAGCTGGTGTTCAAGCTGGTGGACAACTTCTTCGGCGGGGAGGGGCGTCACGCCAAGATCGAGGGGCGGGAGTTCACCCCCACCGAGACCCGCATCGTGCAGATGGTGCTGGACCAGGTGTTCGTGGACATGCGCGAGGCCTGGCAGGCGGTACTCAAGGTGGATTTCGAGTACCTCAGTTCCGAGGTCAACCCGGCCATGGCGAACATTGTCAGCCCCAGCGAGGTGGTGGTGATCAGCACCTTCCATGTGGAACTGGACGGCGGCGGTGGCGAACTGCACCTGGCACTGCCTTATTCCATGATCGAACCCATCCGCGAGGTTCTGGACGCCGGTGTCCAGAGTGATATCGATGATGTGGACGAACGCTGGGTCAACGCCCTGCAGGAAGACATAAAGGACGTGTATGTGCCGGTCAACGCCATGGTTTGCCGGCGGCGTATTTCGTTGCGGGAAGTGGCCAACTTCAAGGCGGGCGACGTGATTCCGGTGGAGATGCCTGAAAGCCTTGAGATGACGGCCAATGGCATTCCCATCTACAAGGCCACCATGGGCACACGGGATGGCAAGCTCGCACTGAGGATCAAGGGGCGCACCAAGCTCCCCGTTGTGAAGAAACAACTGAAGGTAGGTAAACATGGCTGACGACGACAACAAAGACGACCGCGAGCTCAGCGAGGACGAAAAACTGGCTGCCGAGTGGGAGGCAGCCATGGATGAATCCGGCGACACTGAGGGCGAGTCGGCGGGCGACGACCACGATGATGAGTGGGCGGCGGCCATGGCCGAGGCCGAAGGGTCCGAGCAGAAGACGGAGGCGGAAGGTAAACAGGTAAAAGCCGCGCCCATGGAGGACTTTGGTGATATGCCGGAGCCGGGGGAGGTGCCGGGTACGGAACCGGACCTGGACGTGATCCTGGACATTCCGGTGACCATTTCCATGGAAGTGGGCAACACCCAGATTCCCATCCGCAACCTGCTGCAACTCAACCAGGGGTCGGTGATCGAACTGGACCGGCTGGCCGGCGAGCCCCTGGACGTGCTGGTGAATGGCACCCTGATTGCCCACGGCGAAGTGGTGATGGTGAACGAGAAGTTCGGTATCCGCCTGACCGACGTGATCAGCCCGGGCGAGCGCATCAAGCGCCTGCAGAAGTGACCATGGCCCGTCGCCCTGTTTCCGTGCCCGCGGTGGCGCTCGTCACCCTGTTGCCCGTACTGGCCCTGGCCCAGGAGGCCACGGTGCCCGTGGCCCCGGAGCGGTCCGGTTCCGGTGAGGGCGATGCCCTGACCTCCCTGGCCACCCTGGGCATCGGCCTGCTGGTGGTGGTGGGGCTGATCTTCGGCTGTGCCTGGCTGGTGCGCCGCATGAGTGGCCTCACGGGCATGAATACCGGCGCCATGAAGGTGATCTCGGTAATGGCCCTGGGGGCCCGGGAACGGATTGCCCTGATCGACGTGGCTGGGACCCAGATCCTGGTGGGCATTACCCCCACGGCTATCCGCACCCTGCATGTGTTCGAGGAGCCCGTGGTAGCGCCGGGGCAGGAGGTCAGCGGCGATTTTGCGAAGAAACTCCAGGGCCTTATCGGTCGTAAATGGAAGCCGGACAGCACCGACCGGCAGGGAGGCGCGGGCTGATGCGCTGGTGGTTGATCCTGGCGGGGCTGCTGCTGGCCCCGGACGTACTGGCCCAGGATGGCGGTAGCGGCATTCCCGGCATACCGGCGGTTACGGTGACGCCCGGGGAGCAGGGCGAGGAATACTCGGTCACCCTGCAGATCCTCGCCTTCATGACCGCGCTCACCTTCCTGCCGGCCATGCTGATGATGATGACGTCCTTCACCCGCATCATCGTGGTGTTCGCCATACTGCGCCAGGCCCTGGGGCTGCAATCCACGCCATCGAACCAGATCCTGCTGGGACTGGCCCTGTTCCTGAGCATCTTCATCATGAAACCGGTATTCGAGGAAGCCAACCAGGTCGGTCTGCAGCCCTACCTGGCGGAGGAAATGACCTCCATCGAGGCGGTCCAGGCCGCCAGCGTGCCGTTTCGGGAGTTCATGCTGTCCCAGACCCGGGAAAGCGACCTGGGGCTGTTCATGCGCATCGCCGATGAACAGTACGACACGCCGCAGGACGTCTCCTTCTGGGTACTGATGCCGGCCTTCGTGACCAGCGAGCTGAAGACCGCGTTCCAGATTGGCTTCATCCTGTTCATACCCTTTCTGATCATTGACATGGTGGTGGCCAGTGTATTGATGGCCATGGGTATGATGATGCTGTCGCCGATCATCATTTCGCTGCCGTTCAAGATCATGCTGTTCGTGCTGGTGGACGGCTGGTCACTGATCATGGGTACGCTGGCCGCCAGCTACGGTATATAGGGGAATCGTCATGACACCGGAGACCGCGATCGACATCATGCGCGAGGCACTGTGGATGATCGTGCTGCTGGCCAGCCTGATCATCGTCCCGGGATTAATGATCGGGCTGGTGGTCAGCACCTTCCAGGCGGCCACCCAGATCAACGAGCAGACCCTGAGTTTCCTGCCGCGCCTGCTGGTCACACTGCTGGTGATTATCTTTGCCGGCCCCTGGATGCTGACGCAGCTGATCGATCATGCCGAAGGGCTGATCGGCAGCATTCCCTACCTGATCGGATGAGGCGGGCATGATCCCCGCCGACCTGAGCGCGGACCTGATCAGCCAGTGGGTGGGCCAGCACCTCTGGCCGCTGTTCCGGATCGCCAGCTTTTTCATGGTGATTCCGTTCATCGGAACCCAGTTGGTACCCGCCCGGATCCGGCTCGGGCTAGCACTGCTGACCACCATCCTGATCGTTCCCATGCTGCCGCCGGTGCCACAGGTTGAGGCCCTCAGCGGGGAAGCGGTGATCATTACCCTGCAACAGATCCTCATCGGCGTGGGGATGGGCTTTGCGCTGACGGCCCTGTTCCAGCTGTTTGTGATTGCCGGGCAGATGATCGCCATGCAGATGGGGCTCGGCTTCGCCTCCATGAACGACCCCTCCCACGGGGTCAACGTGACCATCCTGTCCCAGATCTATACCATCACCATTACCCTGCTGTACCTGGCCATGAACGGGCACCTGGTGGCGATCGAGGTATTCCTGGAAAGCTTCCGGACCATTCCCATCGGCATGGAAGGGCTGGGTCAGGAGGGCGTCTGGCAACTGGCCCACCGCATCAGCTGGATGTTCGTCTCCGCCATGTTACTGGCACTGCCGGCGGTAACCGCGGTGCTGATCGTCAACATTTCCTTCGGCGTGATGACCCGGGCGGCGCCGCAGATGAACATTTTCGCCCTGGGTTTCCCGATTGGCCTGGTTTTTGGATTGTTCTCCATATGGGTGCTGCACGCCAATTTTCTGCCACATTTCGAGCAGTACTCCCGCGAGACATTCCAATTCATGCGACAGCTCCAGGGGCAACCCTGACGTAGTAGCGACAGGTCATGGCCGAAGAGAACGACAACAGTCAGGAAAAAACGGAAGAGCCGACGCCCCGACGCCTGGAAAAGGCTCGGGAGGACGGTCAGACCGCCCGTTCCAAGGAACTGGCCACCATGGCCGTGTTGCTGGCGGGTGCCGGTGGCCTGCTGGTTTTCGGCAATACCCTGGCCATGGCGCTTGAGGACATCATGCGGGGCGCCTTCGTGCTGGAGCGTAGTGAGATCTTCAACCCGCGGTTCATGAGCACGCAACTGATCGCGTCCGCCTGGGACGTGACGATCGCCGTCAGCCCGATACTGCTGTTGCTTCTGATTGCCGCCATTGCCGGTCCCATCGGTATCGGGGGGCTGCTGTTCAGCGGCAAGGCCATCGCCCCGAAGCTCAATCGCATGGACCCGATCAAGGGCCTGAAGCGGATGTTCTCCCTGCGCTCGCTGATTGAACTGGTGAAGGCCGTGCTGAAGGTGGGGCTGGTGCTCGTGGTGGCTCTCCTGATCCTGAACTTCCGGACCGATGACCTGCTGAGCATTTCCGAGGAGCCCGCGGTGCCGGCCATGGCACACGTGGTCTGGACCCTGGCCTGGAGCTTTTTCTTCCTGTCCTGCGCCACCATCATCATTGCGGCGATCGATGTACCGTTCCAGCTCTACGACCACCAGAAGAAACTGCGAATGACCAAGCAGGAGGTGAAGGACGAGCACAAGGACACGGAAGGCAAGCCCGAGGTGAAGGGCAAGATCCGCCAGCTACAGCGTGAAATGGCCCAACGGCGGATGATGCAGGACGTGCCCTCGGCTGATGTGGTCATTACCAACCCGACCCACTATGCGGTGGCGCTGAAGTACGACCAGAAGCGCATGGGCGCGCCGGTGGTGGTCGCCAAGGGCAACGACGAGGTGGCCTTCAAGATCATGGAAATCGCCCGGGAGCACAAGGTGGAGCTGCTGCGAGCCCCCCCGCTGACCCGGGCGGTCTACCACAACACCAAGGTGGGGGAGGAGATCCCCGACGGCCTTTACATGGCCGTGGCCCAGGTGCTGGCCTACATCTTCCAGCTCAGGCAGTTCCGCAAGGGGCATGCGACCAAACCGACGATGCCCGATTTCCCGATTCCCAGGGATATGCGGCGGGACGTGTAATCGTTTGTCGTGGGGGCTTCAGGTGTTGCCTATGAGTTTCCGGTTGGAGAATGGATCAGGTCCCGGTCTTGACTAAGCTCCAGGAACAAGGTTTTATACCCACACTGGCGATTCAGGATGTCCGTCGGTAAAAGGATCTAATCTCACAAGGACGACAGGGATGTTTCATCGGGACCCCATTCTGGTCAAGGCCCCCATGGGCCGTATCTATGCCTTCACCCGGTACTACCGGGGAAACAACATTTTCGACGGCCCCCACCTGGCCTTTCCCCACGACCGTGGCTTCGCCCGGGAACGCCTTCTCGACCTGACCCGGCATATCGGTGATGATCCGTTCAATGACCGGCTGCACGATGTCTGGCAGATGGTATTCCAGAAACCCTGGACCCGCCCGAAAAGTCTCCATGAACTGGTCATGGACCTGACCGACAAGATCACCCGCGGCGAACTGTTTGTCTATGAGGAACGAGACCCGGATCGGTCCCATCGAATCCCGATTCATGATGGACCATCGGAAGGTGGGCCAGCGTTTGTTGATAGGGGGGATGTTCGGGCTGAAAAGTCACCCATGGACAGGCCCAGGGTCACGGGGCCCCCAGTATCGACATCCGCCAGTTGGGGTTCTGATTACGCTGATGGTCTGAGTGATACGGCGTCTGCCATGGCGTCGGATATCGCATCTGAACAGACGGAGCTGTATGAGAACACTTCTGGCTGGGGTAATGTCATGTATCCCATCTTCAAACCCGTGGAGAACGCAGGCCGGTTCGTGGGTAATACCGTCGGGCTGCTGTCAGGGCTATCGCCCAACGGCATGAAACCCGAGGTGGCGCAATACTGGAAGGATATGGGCGAAGGCTTCCAGGCGCTGGGTGACCGGGTCGTCGATGCCGTAGGCGGTGATGGCCGGGCTGCGGGGGAGATTACGCCGGCTATCGCTAGTGTTATAACCTTTAGGCGGATACCTGATGCTCAAAAGTCCGGATTGGATAAGCTTGTCCCGGACGATCACTTTGATCAAGGGCTTGATTTAAGAGCTGATACAGCCTTTGCATCGGAAGCTCTGGCAAGGAAGCTAAGCGCATTAGAGGACGCTCAGCGCAACGCGGCTCGAGTGGAAACGTTAGAAGACGGTCGTATTCTATACATTGGTCCCGAGAAACCTGCCAGAAATCCAGGGCCGACTCGTGGCGCTGCTCTTGTTACAGAATATACTCCTGAAACTCGGCAGGTGAGGCAATACTATGAAAGTTATGACCACAATGGGGATATTGTGCGAGTACACCCTAAAATGATTGATGGCCAAGTAGTCGAATCCGATCATTATCCGCCAACAGGAAGGGAAATTGAACGGAACTAGGTATGGAGAAGCAGGCTGTGGTTAGAGAACTTGAGAAACTGGTTAGCCAAGATGCAGGTGTGGATTATGACCAAATATCCAACTGGGCCTATAAAGTGCGTCTAGACTCTTTAAGGGAACTAGATCGTGAAACTCTGGATGTCCTGGAGGATTTAGGCTCCATGAATATGGGACCTGAATTCGAATGGTCCAAAGAGGATCTTCAGGAACTGATTTTGAGATGGAAAAGGTGATTGTCAGGCATTGGTCAACTGTATTCGTAGTCACCGAAGATGGCCAGGCTGTGTGTACAGGTGATACGGACTAATCGTGAACGCAGAACTGAAGAGGCTTCACAGCCCCGACATATTTAATCTGGAGAGTTACCATCCGGAAGACCCGCGGAAATTTGTTTTTCTTCTTCAACTTTTGGCTGCAATCAGGGATTTCCTGAGCGAGTGTTCTGGGGAAAACTGGTCTGAAATAGCCCAAAAGGTCTCTCGCCTCGGAAACTGGGAATTCGATGGCTACCGGATGTGATGTTATTGAGCATGTGAAGCGACGATAATGTGTCCTGTGACCAGTGGGTTAAACATCGATGTGTACGCGTCCCTGATTGAGCAGTTCATCAGCGGTGCGATCACGTCCTACGAGTTTGAAGACCGCTACCTGCGCCTATTCAAGGAAGACTCTCGCAGTTTCTCAGGTGCGGAATATGACATCCTGAACCGGCTGTTCACCGATCTGGATGCGTACTGCCCTCATCCCGGGCTAAGGGGGGAGGACGACATCTCGGATGAGCAACTGGTCGCCAGTGCCAGATCAGCCCTCCGGCAACTGCGTGCATATGCCTGGGACTAGCAAACATAGCGTGGCGAATTTAAGCTGATTAGTACGCGATATCGAAAAGGCCACTGGCGGTAATCAGGGGGGAGGCTTTTGGAGCAGCGACAGGGATGTCGCGGAAGCATTGGGGTGGCAGGACGCCCCTCCAATGCGGTGGAAAAAGCCCCCCCCTGGTTTCCGCCTCCCCCCTCGACCCGCAGGCTTGGGTAGGGCGGCCAGGAGCAGAGCCCGAGAGGCGACAAAAACTAGGGGAGCAATTCAGTGCTCGTGATGGGCCCGTTCACCCCAGGCTGAATCCGATCCCGGCAGCACCAGGTTCAGCAGGATAGCCACGATGCCACATAGGGCGATGCCCTCCATGCCGAAGATCTTCATGCCGCCAATACCGAACACCAGGGTCACCCCCACAATCACCAGGTTGCGGGCCTGGGACAGGTCCACCTGGTTGCGGATCAGGCTGTTCAGGCCCACCACCGCGATGGAGCCGAACAGCAGGCACAGGATGCCCCCCATCACCGGCACCGGAATGGTCTGCAGGGCCGCGCCGAACTTGCCGACAAAGGCCAGCACAATGGCCACGCCTGCCGCCCACAGCATCACCCTCGGATTGAAGTTCTTCGTCAGCATCACCGCCCCGGTTACCTCGGAATAGGTGGTATTGGGCGGGCCGCCCAGGAAGGCGGCGGAGCTGGTGGCCAGGCCGTCGCCCAGCAGGGTCCGGTGCAGCCCCGGCTTCTTCAGGAAGTTCTTGCCGGTGACACTGCTGATGGCCAGCACATCGCCGATGTGCTCAATGGCCGGGGCGACGGCCACCGGAATCATGAACAGGATTGCGCCCCAGCTGAAGGAAGGGGCCTGGAAGGCCGGCATGGAGAACCAGGCGGCCTCGCTGATCGGCGTGAAATCCACGATCATCGGCGTAATACCGGTCTTGCCGGCGATGAAGGACAGCAGGTAACCCACGACAATGCCGAACATGATCGGAATCAGCCGGAAGATACCCTTTGCCCAGACCGACACCACGATGGTAACCAGCAGCGAAATCATCGCGATCACGATGGCCGGGGTGTAGGGCACCAACTCGGCGGAACCGTCACCGGTGTGACCGGTGGCCATGTTCACCGCCACCGGGGCCAGGCCCAGGCCGATCACCATGATGACCGGACCGATCACCACCGGCGGCAGCAGACGGTTGATAAACCCGGTGCCCCGCAGGCGCACCGCGCCGCTGAGCAGGATATAGAGGATACCGGCGGCCACCAGGCCGCCGAGGATCTCCGGAATGGAGAACTGGTTCTTAGCCGCCATGATCGGCGCAATAAAGGCAAAGGAAGACGCCAGGAACACCGGCACCTTGCCACCCGTCACGATATGGAAGATCAGCGTGCCCAGGCCGGCGGTGAACAGCGCCACGCTGGGGTCCAGCCCGGTGAGAAGCGGCATCAACACCAGGGCACCAAATGCCACCAGCAACATCTGGGAGCCGGCCAGGGCCTGGCGCCAGACGGGCTCGCCGGCGTAGTCCTCCCGCAGGGAGGTGGCGTTATCCGTATCCTGCATGTCAGACATCCTTCTGCTTGGTGCCAAAGATCTTGTCGCCGGCATCGCCCAGCCCGGGCAGGATGTAGCCCTTCTCATTCAGCCGCTCGTCGATGGATGCGGTGTAGATGGATACATCCGGGTGTGCCTCCAGCACCTTCTCGATGCCTTCCGGGGCCGCCACCAGCACCAGGGCGCGAATTTCCGTGCTGCCCGCCTTCTTCAGCAGGTCGATGGTGGAAATCAGCGAGCCGCCGGTAGCCAGCATTGGGTCCACGATCAGGGCCATGCGCTGATCCAGCTCGCCCACCAGTTTTTCCAGGTAGGTGGACGCTTCCAGGGTCTCCTCGTTGCGGATCTGGCCCACCACGCTAACGCGGGCGACGGGAATAAGGCTGAGTACGCCATCCAGCATGCCCAGGCCCGCCCGCAGGATGGGTACGATGGTCACTTTCTTGCCGCCGATCTGCTCGACTTCCACGGGGCCTGCCCAGCCTTCGATGGTTTCCTTGCTCAGGGTGAAATCCTGGGTGGCTTCATAGGTCAGCAGGGAGGCCACTTCCTGTGCCAGTTCCCGGAAATTCTTGGTGCTGATATCGGCCCGGCGCATGATGCCGAGCTTGTGCTGGATCAGTGGGTGTTTGACTTCGTGAATGGGCATGGCTCACCTGTCATCTGGTCGGGTGGGATTTGCGCAAGGATACCGTATCCCCGTAGTTCAGTCAGGGGGGAATCTGACCATTCTGTAAGAAATGGTACGGATATTGCCGCTACCTCCGGTAAGCCGGCCCGGGCGTCAAAAAACCGACCCGGGCGAACGCAGAGCAACCTCAGCCGTGGAGAGTTCCCTCAAGATGGACCGGGCCCTTGTCCTGAACAACGTCAAATCCCTGACACGGGGGAACCTGGGTATTCCCGTGATGCTCATGGCCCTGCTGGGCATGATGATCCTGCCCATGCCGGCGTTCATGCTGGACGTGTTGTTCACCTTCAATATCGCGCTCTCTATTACCATCCTGCTGGTGTGCGTGTACGCCCTGCGGCCCATGGAATTTGCCGCGTTTCCCACGGTGCTGCTGGTGGCGACCCTGCTGCGTCTGGCCCTGAACGTGGCCTCCACCCGCATCGTGTTGCTCAACGGTCATGAGGGTGGCGATGCCGCCGGTAAGGTGATCGAATCCTTCGGTGCGGTGCTGATCGGCGGCAACTACGCGGTGGGCCTGGTGGTATTCGCCATCCTCATGATCATCAACTTCCTGGTGGTCACCAAGGGCGCCGGCCGGGTGTCCGAGGTGAGCGCCCGCTTTACCCTGGATGCCATGCCCGGCAAGCAGATGGCCATCGATGCCGACCTCAACGCGGGCCTGATCAACCAGGAAGAGGCCAAGCACCGCCGGGAAGAGATCGCCCAGGAGGCGGATTTCTATGGCTCCATGGACGGTGCCAGCAAATTCGTGAAAGGCGATGCCGTTGCCGGTCTGCTGATCCTCTTCATCAACCTGATCGGCGGGATTGGCATCGGCATGATCCAGCATGGCCTGGCCTTCCAGACCGCCACCCAGAACTACGCCCTGCTGACCATTGGTGACGGCCTGGTGGCACAGATTCCGTCGCTGCTGCTGTCCAGCTCCGCCGCCATCATGGTGACGCGGGTGACCTCCAGCCAGAACATGGGCGGGCAGATCCTGCAGCAGATGTTCGATGCCCCCAGGGCGCTGGCCATTGCCGCCACCATCCTGATCATCCTGGGTCTGATTCCCGGCATGCCCCATGTGGCCTTTCTTGGGCTGGGTCTGCTGGCGGCGGGAGCCGCGTACTGGATATGGAAGCAGCAGCATCAGACCGTGGAAGAGGAGGGTGGTAGCTGGCCCGCCACCAGGCGTGACACCGGTGGCCGACCGGCTCCCACTGGTGGCTCGGGTGGTGCTGCTGAACAAGCCGACCAGGGCCTGCCGGCACCGCCGGAAACCCGGGAACTGGGTTGGGACGATGTGGCCACGGTGGACGTTGTCGGACTGGAAGTGGGCTACCGGCTGATTCCGCTGGTGGACAAATCCCAGGGTGGTCAGTTGCTCAGTCGCATCAAGGGGGTCCGCAAGAAGCTATCCCAGGATCTTGGCTTCCTGATGCCATCGGTGCATATCCGCGACAATCTGGACCTGATGCCGAATGTCTATCGCATCACCCTGATGGGGGTGACCATTGCCGAGGCGGAGATCCATCCGGAACGGGAACTGGCCATCGATCCCGGCCAGGTGTTCGGCAAGGTGGAAGGGATTGCCGGCAAGGATCCGGCCTTTGGCCTGGACGCCATCTGGATCGAGTCGGACCAGAAGGACAATGCCCAGACCCTCGGTTATACCGTGGTGGACGCCAGCACCGTGGTGGCCACCCACCTCAACCAGATCCTGCAGAGCCACGCCCATGAGTTGCTGGGCCATGAGGAAGTGCAGAAGTGGCTGGACCAGTTGGAGAAGATCTCGCCCAAGCTGTCCGAGGAACTGGTGCCCACCACCGTGTCCATCTCCATCCTGCTGAAGGTGTTGCAGAGCCTGTTGCAGGAAGAAGTGCCGATCCGCGACATGCGTTCCATTGCCGAGGCCATTGTCAACGTCCATCCCAAGAGCCAGGACCCGAAGGTGCTGACCACGGCGGCCCGACAGGCCCTGCGCCGGATGATCGTGCAGAGCATCTGTGGCAACGACAAGGAGATACCGGTGATCACCCTGGACCCGGAACTGGAACAGTTATTGCTGAAGAGTCAGCAACAGAGTCAACAATCCGGCGGTGGTGACGACATCGGCCTGGTACTGGAACCGGGCATGGTGGAGAAGCTCCAGCGATCATTGCAGGAAAGCGCCCAGCGGCAGGAAATGATGGGCAAGCCCGCGATCCTGCTGGTGTCGGCCCCGCTGAGACCGGTACTGGCGAAGTTTGCCAGCTACGGGGTGGATCGCCTGCACGTACTGTCGTACCAGGAAGTGCCGGACAACAAGCAGATTACCATTGTGGCGTCGGTCGGCCAGTAACGGCCCACTTGGGAGGTAGAGTCAGATGAAGGTCAAACGGTTCTTTGCGGCAACCATGTCCACGGCCCTGAAGCAGGTCCGGGAGGCCATGGGCGACGACGCGGTGATCCTGTCCAGCCGCCGGGTTGACGGCGGCGTGGAGATTGTCACCGCCCTGGACTATGACGAAAACATGGCACGCCAGAAGCTGGGTGAGGTGGCCGCCGAGGCCACCAGCGGTGGCCGGCTGGCGGAACTGCAGGCGGAACAGCATCGCCGTCTGCAGGAAGAACTTGACCGCTCCCGCCACCGAATCCGGGAATTGCGCAGCCGGGGTAATGGTTACGAGCCACGCCGGGGCGGGGAATCCCTGGACCTCCGCCTGGATGCCGACGATCTGCCACCGGTGCCGGAAACCCGTCAGGAATCCGATGCCGGTGCCACGACCCCGGAGTCCTCCGGTGAACTGGCGGACATGCGGCGGGAACTGGATTCCCTGCGGGCAATGATCAGCGAACGGGCGCCGGCCAACCAGGCCGAAGAGGCCCCCGTAAAAGGCACCGATGAGGCGCTGGATGCGGTCCGCATGCGTCTGGGAGAGCGTCTGGAGGAGTTTGGTCTGAGCTCCCAGCTGGCGGCCAGTCTGGCGCGGCAAGGTGGTCGCGGCAAGTTGGAAGACAACTGGAAACGCGCCCTCAGGACGCTGGCGGCCGGCCTGAAAACCGGTGACGGCGAATGGGCGGGCCGGGGCGGCATCTACGCCCTGGTAGGCCCCACCGGCTCCGGCAAGACCACCACCATCGGCAAGATTGCGGCGCAGTACGTGCTGGAGCATGGTGCCGATTCCCTGGCCCTGGTCACCACGGATCGTTATCGGGTAGCCGCCCACGAGCAGCTGTTCGTGTTCGGGCGCATCCTCAATGTGCCGGTGCGGGTCGTGGACGACACCCACAGCCTGGACGCGGTACTGGACGAGCTGGAGGGGCGCCACCTGGTGCTGATCGACACCGCCGGCCTGTCCGGCGCCGATCCCGGCTGCCAGGAGCAGTTGCAGGAACTGGCGCAAAGCCGCCACCCGGTACGCTCACATCTGGTGGTACCCGCCACCAGCCAGCCCCGGATCATGAAATCCATGTGGCATTGCTATAAGATGGCGAATCTTGCGGGTTGTATCATGACCAAGCTGGATGAGGCCCTGACCCTGGGCGAAGTGCTCGGGTTCGCCCTGGAGACGGCTTTGCCGGTGGCCTGGGTGACGGACGGCCAGAAGATCCCCCAGGACCTGCACCCGGCCAACGCCGCATCGCTGGTTCGCCTGGGTGTTGAACGCTTGCGTGATGCCCGGAAACAGCAGACCATGGCGGAAGGTGCCTGACCGCCTTCACCCGGTACTGGCCGGTGTGGTTTCAGGCATGACAGGATACTGAACGACAAAAATCTTGGCGGGACACTAAGACCTCTATGAGCAGACCACATCCGGTTCAGGTTATTGCAGTCACCGGTGGCAAGGGTGGCGTTGGCAAAAGCAACGTCTCGGTGAACCTCGGCATTGCGCTGTCGCAAATGGGTAGGCGCGTCATCCTGCTGGATGCGGACCTGGGGTTGGCCAATATCGATGTCCTGCTGGGAATCACCGCCAACCATAACCTGTCCGATGTGCTGGCCGGTGAGTGCGATCTCCGTGATGTGCTGGTCAATGGCCCCGGTGGCATCAAGATTGTTCCCGCCTCCTCGGGCACCCAGAGAATGACCCAGCTGTCGCCCATGGAGCATGCCGGCCTGATCAATGCATTCAGCGAACTGAGTGATCAGGTGGATGTGCTGATCATCGACACCGCTGCCGGTATCTCCGAAAGTGTGGTCAGTTTCCTGCGCGCGTCCCAGGAACTGCTGCTGGTGGTGTGTGACGAGCCAACCTCCATCACCGATGCCTATGCCCTGATGAAACTGATGAACCGGGACTATGGCGTTAATCGTTTCCGCATCCTGGCCAATCAGGTCCGTAACGAGCAGGAAGGCAAACACCTGTTCGGCAAACTGACCCGGGTTACCGAGCGCTTCCTGGATGTTGCACTACAATACGTAGGCATGGTTCCTTACGATGAGGCGGTGCGCAAGGCGGTCCAGAGGCAGCGGGCGGTGCTTGATGCCTACCCCAGGGCGAAGGCCTCGCTGGCCATCAAGGCCCTGGCCGAGCAGGTGGACAGCTGGCCGCTACCATCGTCCCCCCGGGGGCATCTGGAGTTCTTCGTGGAGCGACTGGTAAGCACCAACGCCTGATCCAATCCTGATGTATGGGTTAACCGGATACATGACATTGGCCAGAAGTCTCGGAATCTACCATCAGACCGGCCGGCGGAATGCCCACCACCTGGTGGAGCAGCATGCGCCGCTGGTCAAGAAAATCGCCCTGCACCTCATGGCCCGGCTGCCGGATTCGGTGCAACTGGAAGACCTGATGCAGGCGGGAATGGTGGGGTTGCTGGAAGCCGCCGCGAAGTACCAGTCGGACCGGGGCGCTTCCTTTGAAACCTACGCCGGTATCCGTATTCGTGGTGCCATCGTTGATGAGATTCGCAAGGGGGACTGGGTGCCGCGCTCGGTTCACCGCAATGCCCGCCGCGTGTCCGCCGCCATCAAGGCGGTGGAGGGTCGTGAGGGTCGGGAAGCCCAGGATCACGAAGTGGCGGAGGAACTCGGCATGACCCTGCCGGAGTACCACGCCTGCCTCAGTGACACCAACTCCGGTCGACTTTTTTCCCTGGATGAACTCAATGAATCCGGGGAGCTGCCGATACAGGAACAGGAGGCTTCGGACAATCCCTTGGATGACGTGTCGGGCGCCGCCTTCCGTCATAGCCTGGCGGGGGCCATCGAGGCGCTGCCGGAGCGGGAGAAGCTGGTGCTCAGCCTCTACTACCAGGAAGAGCTGAACCTGAAGGAAATCGGCGCCGTGCTCGGGGTGAGCGAGAGCCGGGTCAGCCAGATCCACAGCCAGGCCGCCCTGAGATTACGGGGACGACTGTCCGAATGGCAGGCGTCCGATGCCGGCACACTCTGATTCCCGGAGCGGTGAAGAGTGCGCCGGAGCGACAGGAATCCAGCACGCCCTGCCGGGCGATAACACATTGAAACGGTAAGCGACGCCAGGGCTGCTAGAATAACGCCAACCGCCCAGTAACCGGCGGAAGCGGAACAGCCTGATCAAACGTTGCCCGGGCCCAAACTGCCAGGCCCAGGTCACTATTCCGGCGACGACCAACTGGAGGTCCCATTGGACAAGAACATGAAGATTCTCATTGTGGACGACTTCTCCACAATGCGACGGATTATCAAGAACCTGCTGCGTGATCTCGGGTTTACCAATACCGATGAGGCGGACGACGGCAACACCGCGCTGCCCATGCTTCGTTCCGGCAAGTATGACTTTCTGGTCACCGACTGGAACATGCCGGGCATGTCTGGTTTTGACCTGCTCAAGGAGGTCCGTGCCGACGAACAGATCAAGGACCTGCCAATCCTGATGGTCACTGCGGAAGCCAAGCGCGACCAGATCGTGGCGGCGGCCCAGGCCGGGGTTAACGGCTACGTGGTCAAGCCATTCACGGCCGCCGTACTCAAGGAGAAGATCGAGAAGATCTTCGAGCGTATTGAGTGAAGCGTCGGGTGCGCTTTGAAACCAGAACCGACAGTCCGGATGTGCTCCCATGAGCGAAGATAAACACAGTGGCCCAGACCTTGACCCGGAAATCACCAGCCAACTCAAGGAGCAGGCCAACGAGTTGGTGAAACAGGTCAACGCCGGTGACTACGCCAGGGCCATGACCCTGATCAATGAGCTGAGTGAAGTAAGGGACCAGAGCCTTTACCGGGAAGTTGGTCGCCTGACCCGCAGCCTTCACGAGGCCATCCGCAATTTCCAGATCCAGCCCCAGAACGCCGAACAGCAGGAAGCCCTGTCGAAGATGGGCGACGCGTCGGACCGGCTCCAGTATGTGGTGGAAATGACCAGCAACGCCGCCAACAGGACCATGGACCTGGTGGAAGTGGCCATGCCCCGGGCCAATGCCATGTGCGAGGAGGCCAGATCCCTGCGTGATGACTGGCAACGCCTGCGCCGACGGGAAATGGAAAAGGACGAATTCCGCGAGCTCTACGGTCGTATAGACCGCTTCTTCGAGAGCCTGTCGAACGACGCCGAAGAAATGTACAGGGATCTCTCGGAGATCCTGCTGGCCCAGGATTTCCAGGACCTGACCGGGCAGGTTATCCAGAAGGTGACCTCGCTGGTTAAGGATGTGGAGGAGAACCTGCTGAGCCTGGTGGTCATGGCAAGCCATGTGGACCAGCTCACCGGAACCGTCCATGAATTGAAGGAAAAGGAAGCCTCCATCAAGGGGGAAGGCCCCCAGATGCGCGCCGCAGAGCGGTCTGACGTGGTGTCCGGACAGGACGACGTTGACGACCTGCTGTCCAGTCTCGGCTTTTAATTGAGGTGAATGCATGGCATTAGATGCAGACGAAGAGATTCTCCAGGATTTCCTGATCGAGGCTGGCGAAATACTCGAACAGCTATCGGAGCAGTTGGTGGACCTGGAGCAGAACCCGGATGACAGTGATCTGCTCAATGCCATCTTCCGTGGCTTCCATACCGTCAAGGGCGGTGCCGGATTCCTGCAGCTGGACGCACTGGTCAACTGCTGCCACTCCGCCGAAAACGTCTTCGACACCCTGCGGAACCACAAGCGTACGGTGACCTCGGAGCTGATGGACGTGGTGCTGGAAACCCTGGACTACGTCAATACCATGTTTGACCAGGTGCGGAATCGCGACGAGCCGACTCCCGCGCCCCAGTCGCTGATCGATACCCTGGATGAATACGCGTTGCCCGAGGGGCAGGCACCGGCGAAGGCGTCCGCGACCAAAGCGGACCAACAGCCGGCGGAGCCGGATTCAGATCAGGGCGCATCGGATAGTGGCGACCAGGGGGATATTACCGACGAGGAGTTCGAGCAGCTTCTCGATGCCCTCGACGACGGCAAGCAGGCCGACAGCACATCCTCGTCGGAGCAGGGCGCCGCCGATACCGGCAGCCAGGATGGCGATGATATCAGCGATGATGAGTTCGAGGCCCTGCTGGACCAGCTCCATGGCAAGGGGCGGTTCTCCGGCGAGGTGGCCTCGTCGGAGATTGAAGACCCGGATCAGGGCGAGGAAGACACCGCGAAGGCGGATGACCAGCCTGCCGGTAATGACGGCAAGGCCTCCGGCGACAGTGACCTGATTACCGACGACGAGTTCGAGCGGCTGCTGGACGATCTGCATGGCAAGGGCAAGAGTCCGGCAGCCACCGAAAAGGAGGCTGGGGGCGACAAGCCGGCATCGACATCCGGGGCCGGCAAGGCGGAACCGAAACCACCGGAATCCGGGAAATCCGGCTCGAAAGCCCCTGAACCCGCACCGAAGAAACCGGAACAGCCGGCCAAGGCGCCGGCGGCTGGCGGCAAGGCCGACGACGGCAAATCACCAGCCCCGGCCCGGGAAAACCAGGCCCCCGCCGAAACCTCGGTGAGGGTGGATACCAAGCGCCTGGACGACATCATGAACATGGTGGGCGAACTGGTGCTGGTGCGTAACCGCCTGCAGCGCCTCGGCAACGAGAGCGAAGACAGTGAGATGCACAAGGCCGTGTCCAACCTCGATGTGGTCACCACCGACCTGCAGTCCGCGGTCATGGCCACCCGGATGCAGCCCATCAAGAAGGTGTTCGGCCGGTTCCCCCGCGTGGTGCGGGACCTGGCCCGGAGCCTGAAGAAGGAAATTCGCCTGGTCATGCACGGCGAGGACACGGACCTGGACAAGAACCTGGTGGAGGCCCTGGCCGATCCGCTGGTGCACCTGGTGCGTAACTCCGTGGACCATGGCATCGAAGCGCCGGATGTGCGGGAGAAGGCGGGCAAGCCCCGTCAGGGCACCGTCAACCTGTCGGCGGAGCAGGAAGGCGATCATATCCTCCTGTCCATCGAGGACGATGGCGGCGGCATGGATCCGGACAAGCTGCGGCAGAAGGCGGTGGACAAGGGCATCTACGACCAGGATGCCGCCGACCGCCTGACCGAGAGCGAATGCTACAACCTGATCTTCGCCGCCGGCTTCTCCACCAAGGACCAGATTTCCGACGTGTCCGGCCGTGGCGTGGGCATGGACGTGGTGAAGACCAAGATCAGCCAGCTCAATGGCCAGATCGAGGTGCAGTCGAAACTGGGCGAGGGCACCGCGATCCGTATCAAGGTGCCGCTGACCCTGGCGATCATGCCGACGCTGATGATCATGCTGGGCGAGCAATCCTTCGCGCTGCCGCTGGTGAACGTGGTGGAGATCTTCCACCTGGATCTCAGCAAGAAGAACATTGTCGACGGTCGCGAGTGCATCGTGGTTCGGGACAAGGTGTTCCCACTGTTCCATATCAAGCGCTGGCTGGTACCGTCCGATACCAGCTCCGCCGAGCCCGACAATGCCCATGTGGTGATTGTCGCCATGGGCACCAAGCAGGTGGGCTTCGTGGTGGATCAGTTGATTGGCCAGGAGGAAGTGGTCATCAAGCCCCTGGGACGTGCCCTGCAGGGTACGCCGGGCATGGCGGGTGCCACCATTACCGGCGATGGCCGTATCGCCTTGATTATTGATGTGCCCAGCCTGTTGCAACATTACGGCTGATGGCGGGTTTCACCGATAGGGGGAATGGATGACGGTTTCTGTCCTGGTCGTTGATGATTCGGGTTTCTTCCGCAAGCGACTGACGGAAATCCTCAACGCATCCGGCAACATCCGTGTTGTAGGTGCCGCCAGCAATGGCAGGGAAGGGGTGGAACTGGCGGAAAAGCTGCGCCCCGATGTCATCACCATGGATTACGAAATGCCGGTGATGAACGGCATTGCGGCGGTGAAGGAGATCATGCAGCGCTGCCCGGCGCCGGTATTGATGTTCTCCTCCCTCACCTACGAAGGGGCCCGGGTCACCCTGGATGCCCTGGAAGCCGGGGCGGTGGATTTCCTGCCGAAGAACTTCGAGGACATCGCCCGGGACGGTTCCGAACTCCAGCGCATCCTGCGGGAGCGTATCCTCGATGTGGCACGGAGCCAGCCCCGGGCGGAGCGTGGTGCCGCAGCGCCCACCGTTGGCCGAAAGCCGTCCCCGACTACCACCGACCGGCCGGCCCCGGCCCGGGACGCCCGCCAGCCACAACCCGACAGCCGTTCAACCCGACCCGAGCCGCCGGCCAGGCCAGCCCGTCGTCGCACCCCCAGCCGGCACTACAATGTCGTGGGTATCGGCACCTCCACCGGCGGCCCTATTGCCCTGCAGAAGGTACTGGTGGACCTGCCCGCCAATTTCCCGGCACCCCTGGTGCTGGTCCAGCACATGCCGGGCAGCTTTACCCCGGCGTTTGCCGAGCGCCTCAACAAGCTGTGCCGTATCCAGGTCCGGCAGGCGGAGGATGGCGATATGCTGCGCCCCGGCCTGGCACTGCTCGCCCCCGGCGGCAAGCAGATGATGATTGAGAACCGCGGCGGCCAGGGACGGGTGCGTATCCTTCCCGGGGATGAGCGGCTGAACTACAAGCCCAGCGTGGATGTCACCTTCGGTTCTCTGGCCCGGAGCTTTCCCGGCAAGACCCTGGGGATCATCCTCACCGGTATGGGCGCCGACGGCAAGGAAGGCTGCCGCATGATGAAGCAGTCCGGCTCCGTGATCTGGTCACAGGATGAAAAAACCTCGGTGATCTACGGCATGCCCATGGCCGTGGCCAAGGCCGGTCTGAGCGACGAAGTGCTGCCCCTGGATGAGATCGGACCGCGCCTGGTTGAAGGGGTGAGTTAATGGATATCCTCAGCCTGCTGGGTATCATCCTGGCGTTTGCGGCCCTGTTGGGCGGCAACATGCTGGAGGGCGGTACCCTGGCGTCGCTGTTCAATCTGCCGGCAGCGCTGATCGTGGTAGGCGGCACCCTGGCCGCCACCATCCTGCAGACCTCCGCCGGCCTGCTCAGGCGAGCCTTCAGCCAGGCCCGCTGGGTGTTCTTCCCGCCCTATATCGGGCTGGACGATGGCATCGGCAAGATCATGGACTGGAGCGTCAAGGCCCGCAAACAGGGCCTGCTCGGCCTGGAAGCGGTGGCGGAGAAGGAACCGGAGACTTTCGCCCGCAAGGGGCTGCAACTGCTGGTGGACGGTGCCGAAACCGAAACCATCCGTGGGGTGCTGGAGGTGGACCTGGAATCCCGGGAACAGCGGGATCTGGAGGCGGCCCAGGTGTTCGAGGCCATGGGGGGCTACTCACCAACCATTGGTATCATCGGTGCGGTGATGGGGCTGATCCAGGTGATGACCAACCTGACTGATCCGTCCACCCTGGGAACCGGCATCGCCACCGCCTTTGTGGCCACCATCTATGGGGTAGCGCTGGCCAACCTGCTGTTTTTCCCTATTGCCAACAAGATGCGGGAAATTGTCCGCCGCCGCAGCCGTTACGAGGATATGATGATTGATGGCATCATCGCGATTGCGGAAGGCGAAAATCCACGGTCCATCGAGATGCGCCTGCGGGGCTTCGTGCAGTCCTGAAAAGGTCACCATCCGGACGGGGGATCACCATGAGGCGTCGATCAAGACGAGCTGAAGCCGCCAATAACCAGGAGCGCTGGCTGATCTCCTACGCGGATTTCATCACCCTGCTATTCGGCTTCTTCGTGGTGATGTACTCCGTGTCGTCGGTAAACGAGGGCAAGTACAAGGTGCTCTCGGAAACCCTGACCGGTGTCTTCAACGCCCCCCAACGCTCCATCCAGCCGATACCGGTGGGTGAGGAGCCCGGCGTCGCGTTGCCGTCGGACGAGTCGGTGATTCCTCCCCCCGTTGCCCCCTCGCCCGAGCCGGAGCCGTCCACCACGGTCCGGGAGCAGGCCCAGCGCAGCGAGGCGTTGCGCAGCATGGCCAACCAGTTCGCCATGGAATTCGACAGCCTGATGAACCAGGGCGTGGTGAACCTCCAGGTCAGTGACCAGTGGATCGAACTGAGCATGCGGGACAGCCTGCTGTTCGGCAGTGGCGACGCGGAACCCCATTACGATGCCTTCCCGGTGATGGAAGGCATCGCTGACATTATCCGGGACACCGACAACGCCGTCCGGGTCGAGGGATTCACCGATGACCGGCCCATCCGGACCGGCCGTTTCCCCTCCAACTGGGAGTTGTCGGCGGCCCGGGCCTCCGCCGTGGTGCGGATGCTGGCGGCGGAAGGCGTGAATCCGTCACGCATGGCCGCGGTGGGCTACGGTGCCTATCAGCCGGTGGCCCGCAATGACACGGAAGAAGGACGGCGTCGTAACCGCCGGGTGGTGTTGTTGATTTCCCGGGATGCGGCCATCCGTGGCGCGGTCCGGGACCGCTGACGCCGGCTGGCATGATATCTGAATAACTCCGGTTCAGACGTTGAAAAAGGGAGCCATGGTGGCAATCGTTTGCCGGCGCCGGGCTGGCATGGTGTTCCTCAAGTTCCGGTCAGGGCCGCCGATATACAGGGCGGCGTTATGTACACCGGTAAGCAGGCCCCGTCGGGGCATTCACGGGAGAGTTGTTTGTGCGGATCTGGGCAGTAGCGAATCAGAAAGGCGGGGTAGGCAAGACCACCACCGTGGTCACCCTTGGCGGCCTGCTGGCCGAGCAGGGTCACCGTGTACTGCTGGTGGACCTGGACCCCCACGGGTCCCTCACCAGCTGGTTTGGTTATGACCCGGACAGCATTCCCCACAGTGTTTTCGACCTGTTCCAGCACCAGGGCAAGGTACCTGACGGCCTGCCGGCGCAACTGGTGACAGACACCGGCTGCGAGGGGCTGTCCCTGCTGCCGGCCAGCACGGCCCTGGCTACCCTGGAACGCAAGATGGTGGGTGTCGAGGGCATGGGGCTGATCGTCTCGCGGGCCCTGGCCCAGCTCTGGGATGACTTCGACTATGTCCTGCTGGACAACACGCCGTCCCTGGGGGTTCTGATGGTCAATGCCCTGGCTGCCTCGCAGCACCTGATTGTCCCGGTGCAGACGGAATTCCTGGCCCTCAAGGGGCTGGAGCGCATGCTCCACACCCTGCAGATGATCATGCGTTCCCAGAAGAACCGGCTGGACTACACCATCGTGCCGACACTGTACGACAAGCGCACCCAGGCCTCGGTCGGCAGCCTCAACCAGCTTCGCAAGAGTTACCCGGAAGATCTCTGGCGCTTCATGATTCCGGTGGACACCCGGTTCCGGGATGCCAGCCAGGCGGGTCAGGTACCGTCGAAGCTGGATGCGGACACCCAGGGCGTGCGGGCCTACCGGCGCCTGTTGCAGGACCTGATGGAGGGGACCACCTCATGGGCATCCAACTGACGGGCCTGGTTGCTGCTGACGGATTTCTGACAGGCGACGGAAAACGGTCGCGGAGGTCCCATGGTCGCTGAACGGAAATCGTCAACCGATCTGGCGGACCCGTCCGCGGCACTGGTCAGCTACCTGGACGATCTGCTGCATACGGCTACCGCCACCGCTACGGAAACCGTTGAGGAACAGGAGGCGGCGACGCCGGTGCCGGAGCAGCCCGAAACCCGGGTCCAGACCCTGGTTGACGAGGCCGTGGCGCCGGATTTGCCTGTGGAGGTGCCCGAGGCGACGGTTATCGCTCCCGAGCCCGAGCCTGCCCCTGTGCAGGTGGAAGAAGATCAGTCCGTCGAGACAGCGGTGGCGGTGCCCGCCGAGGAACCGCCCGCACCCGCGGAGCCCGAGGCCAGCCCCGACTGGGCCGACCGGCCGTTCGAATGCCTGATCTTCAAGGTGGGGGGGCTGCAACTGGCGGTACCGCTGGTGCTGCTGGGGGCGATCCATCGCATCGAGGACCGGATCAAGCCCATTCCCGGACGCCCACCCTGGTATATGGGTATGCTGCTGGACCGGGACCAGAAGCTCAAGGTGGTGGACTCGGCCCAGTGGATCATGGCCGGACGGGTACCGGAAGGCGCCCGGGACGGTTATCGCTTCGTGATCCGGCTGGATGACAGCGACTGGGCCCTGGCCTGTGACGAAGTGGCGGAATCCTTCACCCTCGACCCGGACCAGGTGCGCTGGCGCACCTCCCGCAGCAAGCGGCCCTGGCTGGCGGGTACCGTGGTCAAGCACATGTGCGCCCTGATCGATGTGGGGGCCATGGCTGGACTGCTGGCACGGGCGGAGCGGGAACACCACCTGGAGCTTGATTGACGGGCCTTTGAAAACCGTCGCATAAGTATACATACTTGTTCGGCGGGTATTCTTTCCTCAAGTTCATCCCCGGTCCGGCCGATACCTTTCTGGAGGCCGACGGAAGCGCGGACCGGCGGTTACCAAATTAAACCGAACCACTCTGGCACGGTTTGTGCCCCTGACGATAGTATGGGGCACTGACGATGATTTTTTGACATCAGGCTGTCCCGTTAGACGGATGGCCTGCGAGGAGACAAGGCATTATGGCATCCGATAACGGACAACAGGGTCAGGCCCAAAACGACAAGGTCCTTCAGTACGTCACCTTCCGTCTGGATGACGAGACCTACGGTATCGATGTGATGCAGATCCAGGAAGTGCTGCGTTACACCGAGATTGCTCCGGTACCCGGTGCGCCAGACTATGTCCTGGGCATCATCAACCTGCGGGGCAACGTGGTCACGGTGATCGACACCCGCCGCCGGTTCGGGCTGGCGGATGCGGAGATCACGGACGCCACCCGTATCGTGGTGATGGAGTCCGAAAGCCAGGTGATGGGCATCCTGGTGGATTCCGTGGCAGAGGTTGTGTACCTGAAGGCCAGTGAAATCGAAACCGCACCCAACGTGGGGAACGAGGAAAGCGCCAAGTTCATCCAGGGAGTGTGCAACAAGAATGGCGAACTGATCATTCTTGTGGAATTCGACAAGATGCTGTCTGATCACGAGTGGGCGGAGATTGCCGCGCTCTGACCTGACCACCTGCGGGGCCTGACCACTTGTCACCCTGGCAAGTGGCGGTCCGGGGCCATCGCCACCCGGTCGTGATCACCACCAACCGAGGACCGAGTGATGATGACCACCGACTGGACCCAACTGGCCCCCTGGGCCCTGACCCTTGTTGCCTTTGTTCTGCTGGCTGTTCAGGGGCTGGTTAACAGCCGCCGGATCGACCGCGTACGCCGGCAGCTGCGGGACAACACCGAAAACCTGGTGCGTGAACTGCACGCCACCAGCAGCGGCAGTGCCGGCGTCGGCAACCGGGTGATCGCCTGTGAGCGCCAGCTCCACGAACTGCGGTCACTGTTCGATGAAATGCGCCAGAACGACCCGTTGCGGGTTTCCTACGATGAAGCCTCCCGCCTGGTGGACCTGGGCGCCGATGTGGATGACCTGATGAATACCTGCGGTATTTCCCGTCCCGAGGCGGAACTGGTCTCCGCGCTGCGACGTCGTCAGCAGCGGGCCGCCTGACACGGTTGTCCGAAATCCGCCTTCACGGGGATTCCGGTCTGTCCTGGCCGGCATCCTGCGGGGTCCGGCCCTGCAGGTGGAAGGCAAAGGCCAGTATCTCCGCGATGACCCGGTAGAGGGTTTCGGGAATCTCCTCGTCCAGATCCAGTCGCGCCAGAATGCCCGCCAGCTCGGCGTTCTCGTAGAGGGGCACCTCGTGCTCCCGGGCGATACGGATAATCTCTTCCGCCACCTCGTCCAGGCCACTGGCGGCGACGGTGGGTGCCCTCTGGCCGTCATACTTGAGGGCGACCGCGGTCTCACGACCGCTGCTGCGCTGTTCCGTCATCGTTGCTCCTCCTTCATGCCCGGGTGTCCAGCAGCCGGTGTTCCAGCCGGGTGGCGGCCGCCGGTGGCTGACCCCTGCGGCATTCCAGTTCCGTTACCTCCAGCCCCAGGTCCGTCAGCCGGGTGCGCAGGTCCCCCAGTTCCTGGTTGACCTGTCGCACGGTGGCCTGGCGCTCCGCCCAGACCCGGGCGGACAGGGCCTGCTGTCGCAGGGCCACATCGAAGAACACCTTGCCGGCATCGTCCAGGTCCATGGCCAGGTTCAGCCGCCATTCAGCAACGCCGGCGCGTCGCTTCTCCTGTTTTTCCTGCTGCTCGGGCTGGTTGTAGTCGATCCGCAACTGGGCGGTCTTCACCTCTCCGCCGGGGGCCAGCCAGGGCAGGTCGGTGACCAGTGTATTGACCTGTGGGGCACCCTCCGCACCACTGCGGGTGGTCAGCAACTGGCTGTGGAGCTGGTTGACCGTGATCCGGTTCAGCATGCCCGCCAGCAGGCGCAGCATCTGGCCGGGGGAAGCCGGTTCCCGGCCCTCGCCAGTCGCCAGGGGAATGGTGGTCGGCGCCGGGAACTGGAGGGGCGAGGTGACCAGTTCGTGGCTTGGCATCGGTGAGAAGCGGGTGAACTGGTCGCTGCCCAGGTTCTGGTGCTGCAACAGGGTCAGGGCCAGCCGGCCGAGGGCCAGCTTGAGGTCCGTGGGAGCGGCGTCCAGGGTGCCCCGGGCCAGGCGGGCCTCGGTCATCACGCCGCTGTTGATCAGCCATTGTTTTACCCCTTCGGCATCAAGCCCGGGTGTGCCTGAAGGTGACAGGCCCGTGAGGGGGGCAAGTGATGCCTGGGAGATCGACGTTGCCGGCAGTGGCCGGAACGTCAGCCCCGTGGTTTCCGTGGAAGCACGGGGCAACAGCTTCGCTATGGCCTGCAGGGCCTCCCGCACGGTGGCGGGCACGGGTTGGCTGGCCCCGGGCTGGGTGCTGGCGCCCGGGGCCGCCCTCATACCGGCGGACAGGGTAGCCAACAGCTGGCTCAGGCCGCTGTCCAGGTGTTGTTGCCAGGGCAGGTGGCGGATCAGGGCCTGGCCCAGACGGGTTTCCGCCGTGGCTGGCAGCTTGTCCAGCAGGGTCAGCGACGAGCCCTCCCGCATCAGCCTGAGCAGATCCCCCACCTTCAGTTCCGGCCGGTCCCCCGGCAGGTTGACCGTCAGTTTCTGGCCGCGCACTTCCAGCACGGCCTGATCCAGGCCCCGCTGGGACAGGAGTTCCGCCACCCGTGCGACCACCGCCTGGCGGTTTTCCAGTTGCAGGTTCTGCAGTTGCCGCAGCGGATCGGGCTGCCCCGTCCCGGCGTTGCCGGCAGGCGGTTTGGGGGGCTGGGTATTGACCGGGTTACCGTCGGGTAATTTCATGGGTTTTGTGCTATACGACTCGTCGTTTTGAGGTCAGGCAAGAGTAATCAACGGTCCGTTTCGTTATAATAGCGCCCGCTTCGGGAATTCTCCCGGAAGATACCGGTGATACCGGTTTGATGTATTTCCCGGGGTGGCCGCTGCCACCCCCTGGCAACCCGGGGCCCTGATGACTGAGCCGCTGCCACAGGCTGATCATTTGCTCAAGGCCGAGCGTCTGGAATGTGAACGGGACGGTCGTACCCTGTTCCGTGACCTGAGTTTTTCCATAGTGCCGGGTACGCTCACCCGTGTCGAGGGTCCCAACGGTTCGGGCAAGACCACCCTGCTGCGCATACTGGCCGGTCTCAACGACAACTGGAGCGGGCAGATCTTCTGGCGCGGGCAGCCACGGCACCGGCACTGGGACACGGTGCGCCGCAATATCCTCTACCTGGGGCACCGGCCAGGCATCAAGGGGGTGCTGACGCCCATGGAAAACCTGCAGGCGCTGGTGGCGGGGCGGCAGGCCGTGAGTCGGGATACCCTGGCCCAGGCACTGGCCCAGGTCGGGCTTGCCCCCTGGACCCATGTGCCCTGTGAGCACCTGTCCGCCGGCCAGAAGCGGCGGGTTGCGCTGGCACGCCTGCTGTTCGCGGACGAACCGGTGTGGTTGCTGGACGAGGCCTTTACGGCCCTGGATGTGGACGCCGTGGCCGCCGTGGAACGGCTGCTGGCGGACCGGGTGCGGGATGGTGGGGCGGTGGTCATGACCACCCATCATCAGCCGGCCCTGGAAGACATGGCCCGGATCCGTCTGGGGCAGGCCATGGAGCGTGATCAGGCCGGGGCACCGGACGATAACCGTACGGAGGTGTCAGGTGGGTAGCCGGCAACCCCTGGGGGTCCCGATACAGGACCCGGTGACGTCGTCGCCGGGGGTAGGGCGGGCCATGGCGGCCCTGATCCGCCGTGACCTGCGGCTCAGCATCCGCCAGAAACAGGACCTGCTGAATCCGCTGCTGTTCTTTGTCATGGTGGTGGCCCTGTTCCCCCTCGGGGTGAGTCCCGAGGCGTCGTTCCTCAGTGAGGCCGGCGCCGGCATCCTCTGGGTGGGGGCGCTGCTGGCCACCATGCTGTCGCTGGACCACCTGTTCCGCTTCGATTTCGAGGACGGAACCCTGGAACAGATTGCGCTGCAGCCCCAGCCGCTGTTCCTGCTGGTACTGGCGAAGACCCTGGCCCACTGGCTGGTGACCGGGCTGCCGCTGGTGGTGCTGACGCCGCTGTTGGGGATGATGTTGTTCCTGGACGGGAACTCTGTTGCGGTTTTGTGTCTAACGCTGCTGATCGGCACACCGGTACTGAGCCTGATCGGCTCGGTGGGGGCGGCATTGACGGTGGGTTTGCGGGCCGGGGGCGTGCTCTTGTCCCTGCTGGTGATCCCTCTGTATATTCCGGTGCTCATCTTCGGCACCGGTACGGTGATGGCGGCGGGTAGCGGGGCTGACGTGTCCGGGCACCTGGCCTTGATGGCAGCGATGCTGGTGCTGGCCACCATGCTGGCACCACTGGCCGCAGCGGCGGCCCTGAAGATCAGTTTATCGACGTCCTAGGGCGTCAACAGGTTTTGAGTCAGGGGATACACCCGATGTGGCAATTTTTTCACAAACTGGGCTCGCCGAAGTGGTTCTACGGCATTGCCGGCCGTTTCATGCCCTGGCTGCTGGCCGTCGGGCTGCTCCTGTCGCTGGCCGGCATCATCTGGGGGCTGGGGTTCGCGCCCGCGGAGCGTTACCAGGCAAACAGCTATCGCATTATCTATATCCATGTGCCCACGGCGTTCCTGGCCCAGTCCGTCTACATGATGATAGCGGTTGCCGGCGTGATCACCCTGGTCTGGAAGATGAAGCTGGCGGATGTGTTTGTGCGCGCGGCGGCGCCGGTGGGCGTGGTGCTGACGCTGCTGGCCCTGTTTACCGGCGCGGTCTGGGGCAAGCCCACCTGGGGCGCCTACTGGGTCTGGGATGCGCGGCTGACCTCCATGCTGATCCTGCTGTTCCTCTACATTGGTATCATCGGTCTCGGTTTTGCCTACTCGGACGAGAAGGCGGCCGCGAAGGCGGTAGCGGTGCTGTCCATTGTCGGTGTGGTGAATATTCCCATCATCAAGTACTCGGTGGAGTGGTGGAACACCCTGCACCAGCCGGCCACCTTCAAACTGACGGAAAAGCCTGCCATGGTGCCCGAGATGTGGGTGCCGCTACTGATGGTGGTGCTGGGCACCTACCTGCTGTTTGGCTGGATAGCCTTCTATCGCATGCAGACGGAAATCCTGCGGCGGGAGCACCGTACCCGTTGGGTGCGTGACCTGGTTCAGGCCGGTGGCCAGTCGCAACTGAAATCGGGAGGAGCCTGACCGCATGGCATTCGAATCCTTCAGTGACTTTATTGCCATGGGCGACCATGGGCTCTATGTCTGGACATGCTACGGTGTGTTTTTTCTGCTATGCGGATTGCTGGCATGGATGTCTGTGTTCGAGCGCCGTCAGGTGGTTCGTGCCCAACGTTTCCAGCAGCAGTTCCAGTCCTCGCCGCAGGGTGCGGCAGACTCTGGAAACCAGGCAGGCGAAGCCAGCTTCCAGCGAATCCAAACGTCCCACAATGAGCCAGCCAGCAAGCCATGAATCCTGCACGTAAACGAAAGCTCAGCATCATCCTGTTCCTGTTGGCCGGCGTATCGGTGGCCGTGGGCCTGACCACCTACGCCTTTCGCCAGAACATCAACCTGTTCTATGACCCGACCCAGATTTCCGAGGGCGAAGCCCCGGTGGATGTGCGGATTCGTGCCGGCGGCATGGTGGAGGAGGGGTCCGTGGTCCGTGACCCCGACAGCCTGAAGGTGGAGTTCCGGGTGACCGACTACAGCTCCACGGTGACGGTGCGGTACGAGGGCATCCTGCCGGACCTGTTCCGGGAGGGGCAGGGCGTGGTGGCCACCGGGCACCTGAACGAGGACCGGGTCTTTGTGGCCGAGCAGGTCCTGGCCAAGCACGATGAGCAGTACATGCCACCCGAGGTCAGCAAGGCCCTGGAGCGATCGTCCGCCCGGGCCGAGAAAGAGGGCCGGGAGATGCCCGAGTACTGATCCGCTGCACCACCCATAAGAACGTCTGAAGAGAGACCGACATGTTTCCGGAACTTGGACAAGTCACCCTGATCATCGCGCTGTTGCTTTCAGTTTTGCTGGCGGTGATTCCCCTGTACGGTTCGCTGACCGCCCGCGACAGCCTGCAGGCCTTTGCCAGGCCCCTGGCGGCGGGGCAGTTCGTGTTCATTGCCATTGCCTTCGGCATTCTCACCCGGGCGTTCCTGACCGACGATTTCTCGGTGGCTTACGTGGCCAACCAGAGCAACAGCCTGATGCCCTGGTACTACAAGTTCAGCGCGGTGTGGGGCGGTCACGAGGGGTCGCTGCTGCTGTGGATCCTGATGCTCAGCGGCTGGACCCTGGCGGTGGCCACCTTCAGCCGCCGGCTGCCATCGGTGATGGTGTCCCAGGTGCTGTCGGTGATGGGCATGGTGGCCATCGGTTTCCTGCTGTTCATCCTGATGACCTCCAACCCGTTTGACCGGATCCTGCCCAACGTGCCGGCGGACGGCGCGGACCTGAATCCGCTGCTGCAGGACTTCGGCCTGATTGTTCATCCGCCCATGCTCTACATGGGCTACGTGGGCTTCTCGGTGGCCTTTGCCTTCGCCATCGCGGCGCTGATCAACGGCCGCCTGGATGCCGCCTGGGCCCGCTGGTCCCGGCCCTGGACCTCTGTCGCCTGGGGTTTCCTGACCATCGGTATTGCTTTGGGCAGCTGGTGGGCCTACTACGAGCTTGGCTGGGGTGGCTGGTGGTTCTGGGACCCGGTGGAGAACGCCTCCCTGCTGCCCTGGATCTCCGGCACCGCGCTGATGCATTCCCTGGCGGTGACCGAGAAACGCGGGGTGTTCAAGAGCTGGACCGTGCTGCTGGCCATCCTCACCTTCGCCCTGAGCCTGCTGGGGGCCTTCCTGGTGCGGTCGGGGGTCATTACCTCGGTGCACTCGTTTGCGTCGGACCCGACCCGGGGTGCATTCCTGCTGGGTCTGCTGGCGGTCACCGTGATTGCCAGCCTGACCCTCTACGCTTTCCGGGCGCCGGTGGTGCACACACGGGCAAAGTTCGGGCCCCTGTCCCGGGAAGTGTTCCTGCTGATGAACAACGTGCTGCTGATGGCGGCCATGCTGCTGGTGCTGGTGGGCACCATCTTCCCGCTGATTGCCGACTACTTCGAGCTGGGCAACATCTCCATCGGCGAGCCGTTCTTCAACCTGACCTTCAGCCCCATTGCCGTGGTGGTGGGCATTCTGCTGGGTATCGGTATCTTCTCCCGCTGGAAGAAGACCGACGACCAGTACCTGGCCCGCAAGCTGATCCTGCCCTCCATCGGCGGCCTGGCCATTGCGGTTGCGGTGGTGCTGTCCATGGGGACCTACGATTCTCCCGGCATTACCGGGTTCTGGGACGATCTCCAGTTATGGGCCTTCTTTGGCATCTTCTCCGCCGCCTGGTGTGCCGTGGCCACGGCGCAGGATCTGTGGACCAAGTCGTCGTCGCGGTACGGTCGATTGCACGGGCTGCGCCGCCAGTCCCGCAGCTTCTACGGCATGGTGTTCGGCCACCTGGGCCTGGCCATGGTGATTGCCGGTGCCACCGTGGTGAACAATTTCGGCATTGAGCGCAATGTCCGCATGAGTCCCGGCGATGTCGCCCAGGTTGGTGACTACCAGTTCATGTTCGCATCCGTCGGCGAACGGGAGGGCCCCAACTTTACCGCCCTGGTGTCGCGATTCGACATCAGCCGCGATGGCGAGCCGGTGGCCACCCTGTATCCCGAGCGTCGTCGCTATGTGGTCCAGCGCAATGTGATGACCGAGGCCGGCATCGACGGCGGCTTCCTGCGGGACATCTTTGTGGCCCTGGCGGAACCCGTGTCCAGCAATGCCTGGGCGGTCCGGTTGCAGTACAAGCCGCTGGTCCGCTGGACCTGGCTGGGTGCCCTGGTGATGGCCATTGGCGGCTTCCTGGCGATTTCCGACAAGCGTTACCGCATCAAGGATACCGCCACCGAACGCAAGAAGGCGTCCACGGGCCAGGCGCCCCAGGGCAGGCCAGCGGAGGCCGGCGCATGAAACGGGCGTTGATGTTCCTGCCGGTGCTGGTGGCGGTGGCGTTTGGTCTTTTCCTCTATTCAGGGCTGGGTAAGGACCCCCAGGAGCTGGACTCCGCGCTGATCGGCAAGCCGGTACCGGCGTTTGAGCTGCAGGATCTGGAGAACCCGGGCCGTACCCTGACGCCATCGGTGTTCCAGGGGCAGGTGTCGCTGCTGAACGTCTGGGGCACTTGGTGTCCTGCCTGCCGCGATGAGCACGAGGACCTGGTGTGGCTGGCGGAGGAGAAGGGCATTCCCATTATCGGCCTGAACTACAAGGACAACCGTGATGCCGCCGTGCGCTGGCTGCGGGACCTGGGCAACCCTTATCAGCTCACGCTGTTCGATCCCCAGGGCAGTTTCGGTTTTGACCTCGGGGTATACGGTGCACCGGAAACCTACATCATCGACAAGCAGGGTATTGTCCGGTATCGCCACGTGGGGGTCGTGAATCCCCAGGTGTGGGAAGAGGAACTGGAACCCGTCGTCCGCCGGTACCAGGAGGAGGGATCATGAAACCGCTGCTGACCTGGCTGTTGCTGGTACTGATGACGCCCATGGCACTGGCCCAGTCCGATGGTGAACCGGCTGGTGGGCAGGACATGTACCCACTGGAGACACCGGACCAGCAGGAGCAGTTTCAGCAGTTGCTGAACGAGCTCCGCTGCCCCAAGTGCCAGAACCAGAACATTGCCGACTCCGACGCACCCATCGCGGAGGACATGCGCAACGAGGTCTACCGCATGGTGAAGGAGGGCGCCGATGAGCAGACGGTCGTGGATGCCATGATCGAGCGCTTCGGCGAGTTCGTTCACTACAAGCCCGCCTTTGATGCCCGCACCGCGTTACTGTGGCTGCTGCCGGCCATCGTGGTGGCCATCGGCCTGATCGTGATCGTGCTGATCGTGCGGCGTTCCGGTCGTCAGGGTGCCGAAAGCGGGCCCGGATTGACCGATGAAGAGCGCCGACAGGCGGATGACCTGTTACGGCGGGATTCATGACCATGCACCCACGCCATTCCGCACCCAACTGAACGACTGTTTCTATGACCCAAACCTTCTGGATTACCACGGCGGTACTTGTTGGCCTGGCCTTCCTGTTTATCCTTTATCCGCTGGTGTTCGGCCGCCCCGGGCGCCGTATCAACGCTGACATCCGTAACCAGAACCTGCTGGCCTACCGGACCCGGCTGACGGAGCTGGAGGAGGAGTACCAGCAGGGCATTATCGATGAGGAAAATTTCCGCATGCTCCGGGACGAGCTGGCCGGGGCCATGCTGGACGATGTCGGCGACGGGCCGTCCCCGAAGGACGCCAGCGCCCCGAAGGAAGTCCGGGCAGAAGACCTGCGCATGGATCATCGTCGTCGCAGTACCTGGGCGGTGGTGGTATTGGCGGTGGTGCTGTTGCCGGCCGGTGTCGTGCTGCTCTACGGGGAATGGGGCGCCCTGGGCAAGGTGGAACAGTACCAGGCCATGAAGGAGCTCCAGGAAAGCACCGGTGGCGACCGCATGGCCCAGATGGACCAGCTCACAAGGCAGCTTTCCGAACGCCTGGCACAGGAACCGGATAATCCCGACGGCTGGGCCATGCTGGGCCGCAGTTACATGCGCATGGAGCGCTACCCGGAGGCCGCCCGGGCGTTTGAGCGTCTGGCGGAAGTGGTGCCGGATGACAACGCCAGGGCAACGGCCTGGGGCCTGTCGGCCCAGGCCTGGTTCTTTGACAGCCAGGGGGCCCTGACCGATGAGGTGAATCGCGCCATGGACCGGGCCCGGGAATTCAACCCCAATGAGGTGAACACCCTGGGACTGCTAGGCATCCATGCCTTTGAGCGGGAGGATTACGAGGCGGCCATCGAACACTGGGAGACCATCATTGAGGTGGCCCCCGACCACCCGCAGATCGCTTCCATCCGCGAGGGGGTCAGCCGCGCCTATCAGCGGCTCGGCATGGATGTGCCGGACCGTGTGCAGGCGGAGCAGCCGGCCAGTGACGGGCTGTCCGACCGCGGGGTGAACGTCCGGGTGGAACTGGACGAGGCGTTTGCCGGTGAGATATCACCGGACACCACGCTGTTTGTCTACGCCCGCACACCGGATAGGCAATCCGCGCCCCTGGCGGTTGCCCGGCTGCGGGCCGGCGAACTGCCGCTTAACCTGCGCCTGGACGACCGGCTGGCCATGGCGCCCCAGTTCCGGATTTCGGGGGCCGATGAGGTGGTGATTGCGGCGCGTATCAGCCCGTCGGGTGCCGCCAAACCCCAGCCCGGCGACTACCAGGGTATCCGTGAGGAACCGGTACCCGTGGTCAGCGGTGACAGCGAGCCGGTGCTGCTGACCATCGACGAACAGCTTCACTGACGTTCGTCCCCGGTCAGGGGTTCAGCCCATCCGGGTAGAGGTCCGGCAGTGCCTGCCGGTTACCATGGCTTCCGCTGGACTGGCTGTTCCGCCAGCTCGTGCGCGCCGCCTTCAGGGCGCTGACCAGTGCCTGGCCGTCAGGCATCTCGCCGCCCCCGTCACGGAACAGCGATTCCCGCCACCGGTTCACCAGTGACGACAGTTGAGGGTCGGACAGGATGGCCAGGGCGGCATCGCTGGTGTGGCAATCCCGGCCCGCCAGCGCACTCACCCATGCCGGGAGCCCGTTAAAGAACCGGGAATCCTGCTCCCGGGCCTGGTCACAGAGCTGTTGGAAGCGCTCCTTCTCCCCCTTTTCCACGATTGGAGTCGTCACGGTGGCGGCTTGCCAGCGGCGATGGTGCAGCCACCAGGCCGCCAGGGTCGTGACCCACCCCAGTGCCAGCAGGGCGACCAGCACCGGCCAGACCCAGTGCCTGGTCAGCGGTGCGGACTCTGGCTCCGATGACGGCGGAGCCGTCTCCTCCGACGCCGGCTCGGCGGGGGCGCCCTGGGCTTCCTGGCCGGATCCCGGGGTTGCCGCCAGTTTGATGGTGCGGGCAGGCAGCACCGCGACCCTTTCCCGGTCCTCGTTGACATCCCACCAGGGAATACGGACTTCCGGCAGGGTGATGTCACCGCCTTCACCGGATACGGGAACCAGTGCCACGGTCTGCTGCAGCTCGCCGAGAACGCCATCGGTGGTGGCGGAGGATTCCCGCTGCTCGGGCTCCGGGTAACTTCTCAGTGCATCGGGATACCGGACATCCAGCGACGGCAGGGTGGTGGCGGGCAGCCCCCGGGCGGTCAGGGTCAGGGTTCGTGTGAGGTTGTCGCCCGGCGCCACCGGCCCCGTCCGTTCCAGGCCCTCGGCGCTGATGGAAAGGTCCGAGGCCGGCAGCCAGGTGTCGCCGCTGAACTGCGCCGGTACGTCCTTGACGTTTACCGGGAACAGCACCGCGGAATCCGATATCCGGTAGTGGTGTCCCCGGGGATGCCGGGCGGTGCCCTGGAAGTCCAGGGGCGGCAACTGCAGGCGCCCGGGTTTCTGGGGAAAGATCACATAGTCCCGCTCGACCACACGGTAGCTTTCGCCGTCCACCCGTTCCCGGTACTGTTTCTGTTCTCCCAGCTTCTCAATCACCGCATCCGGGTGTTCCGGGTCGGTCAGTTGTCCCTGGATCACCTGGTTGGTGTAGTAGAGCTTGACGGTGAGGCGCAGCTCCTGCTGGACGTAGACTTCATCCGCACTGGCGGACAGCTCGATATAGGCCTCTTCCCGGGGCTGCTGGGCCAGTGCCTGCAGAGGCAGAAGCGCCAGCAGGGCCAGCAGGATTCGCCATGACCGGTGGGATGCAATTACCATGGTGTGTCGTTCTCGTCCGGTTGAATGTTGCGGCTACGGGACTGTTGCATGAACTTGCGGCGCAGCAGGCCGCCGGGGTTGTCCGGAATCCGGCGCAGCCATTGTTGCTGGGACTGGGTCAGCGCATCGGCGTCGCCCTGTTCCGACGGCTCTGTCTGGCCCTCGGCCACCCCGGCCTGTTCGCGACGACCGTTTTCCGCCTCTCCCGGTTGTTGCCCGCTCCGGGAGGCTTCCTCTGCCGGATCCTGCTGCGGGTCGGAATGGTCCTCCATGGGATCCTGGCCAGCCTGTTGTCCCTGCTGGCTGCCGGAGCCCTGCCCGCCGGGCTGGTCCTGTGAACCGTCCTGCTGGCCGGCCTGCTCACCGGGAGGCGGCTGGTTCCGATCGCCGGGCTGGGACTCCTGGCCCTGTTGCGGCTGGCCGGATTGGTCAGACTGCTGTTGATCCTGTTGTTTCTGCTGTTCCAGGTACTGGCGAATGAGGTCCCGGTTGTGGCGGGCGGCGTCATGGTCCGGGGCCTGCTTCAGGGCTTCCTCCCAGGCCGACAGGGCGGCTTCCGGCTTGCCGGCCCGGACCAGGGCGTTGCCCCGGTTGTAGTGGGCGTCGGCGGACTGGCCGTTGGCGAAGGCATCGGCCGCGCTCTCATACTGGCGGTCCCGGTACAGGGCAGTACCGCGCCACTGGGGATCATCCAGGCGCAGGGCGGCACTGGCGGGATCTTCCCCGATAAGCTCGGGCGCCCGCTGTTCCGGCGTCTGCCAGAGATCGTTCCACTCCAGTGCCCGGGCCGGTCCGGATGGCATCCAGGTCAGCCCCAGGGCGACCAAAGCCAGCGCGCCGCGTCGCCAGCCCACCAGGGCCAGTGGCAGTGCCAGCCACAGCAGCCAGTAACCGTCGTCCTGGCGGCGGGTGGTGCTGCGTTCCTCCCGGGCCTCCTGCCATTCATCGTGGTCCTGTGCCCGCAACTGTAGCCGGGCGATGTCCCGGTCCGACGTGGTCATGTGCAGCGCCCTACCACCGCTGGCCCGGGCCGTGGACTCCAGCTCCGGCAGGGTGGCCCTGGCAATCACCACCTGTTCGCCGTCACGGAGGAACCCCCGTTCCGGCACGGGAACGGGGGCACCGCTTTCCGTGCCCACCAGCAGGCCATCCAGTTCCCAGCCGGTGGTGTTCAACTGGTCCCGGATGGCTGCACCGTAGCGGGGGTTGAGACCGTCGGTGATCAACAGGATGCGGCCCCGCCCGGGTGCCCCCTGGTCCAGCAGTTCCACCGCCCGGGCCACCCCCAGGTCGGCCCGGTTCCCCGGGGCCGGCATGATGATCGGGTCCACGGCGGACAGCAGGCCCTCCACGGTACGGCGGTCATCGGTCAGGGGTGTGACCACATGGCCGTCGGCGGCGTAGACCACCAGGCCGGTGTAGGCGCCCTCCCGGGCCGCCAGCAGGTCACGGATCTTGCGTTTGGCCCGGGTCAGCCGGTCCGGCTTCACGTCGGTGGCAAGCATGGACAGCGACAGGTCCAGCACCACCACCAGGGAATCATCCTGCTGCTGCAGGGGCGATGGCGCGGTGCGGAAGGAAGGCCCCGCCAGGGCGATGGCCGCCACCGTGAGCAGCAGCGGCGCCAGCAGCCGTTGCCCCCTGCCGGGCCCCGTGGCGCCGGCCCCACCCGGCAACAGTGGTTTCAGCAGGGCAGGGGGGATGACCTGGTGCCACCGGGTATGGCCCTGTCCCAGGGAACGGAGCAGGTAGTAGAGCAGGGGCACCGCCAGCAACAGCAGCAGCCACAGGGGGCGCAGGAACTGGAAATCGCTCATGCCGTGGGCCCTCCACCCCGGTTGAACAGTGACAGCAAGGCGCGCCCCCTGGCCAGGCTCAGTCCGCCGAGCCACAGCGCCAGGGCGGCACCCGCCGGCCAGGCATAGAGTTCGGTGACCGGGCGCCAGGACTTGCCCTCCAGTTCCAGGGGCTCCAGCCGGTCGATTTCCTGGTAGATACCCTGCAACTCCTCGATGTTACGGGCCCGGAAGTAGTGGCCGCCGGTGTCGCCGGCAATGTCCTGCAGCAGTGCCTCGTCCAGGTTGCTGGAAGGGTTGACCCGGCGACTGCCGAACAGGCCCCGCTGGATGGTTGATTCCGACCCGATACCGATGGTGTGGATGCGCACGTTACTGTCGGCGGCGATCTCGGTGGCTTTCTCCGGTGTCAGGTTGCCGGCGGTGTTGGCGCCGTCGGTCAGCAGCACCAGTACCCGGTGTTCCTGGGGACGGTCCCGCAGCCGTTTTACCGCCAGGCCAATGGCATCGCCAATGGCGGTGGCCCGTCCAGCCATCCCGAGCCCGGCTTCGGACAGCAGGGTGCGCAGGGTGTCATGGTCAAACGTGAGCGGGGCCTGGATATAGGGTTCCGAGCCGAACAGCAGCAGGCCCAGCCGGTCACCCTCCCGCTGACGGATAAAGTCATCCATCACTACCTTCAGCGCCTCCAGCCGGTTCAGGGGACGGCCCTGGAGGATCATGTCACGCTCCTCCATGCTGGGGGAGATATCCACCGCCAGCATCAGGTCGCGCCCGGTAATGGGCACATGGGTGGCCTCGCCCACATGCTGGGGGCGGGCCAGGGCGATGACCAGCAATGCCCAGGCAACGGCCAGTACCACCGTGAGCCAGGGGCGCCGGTCCGCACCCTGTGGGCTGACGCCGGGCAGGCCCCGCAGCCGGGACTGGAAGGGCAGGATCGGGGCCGCCACCGTGTCTGTGGCGGTGGCCCGGGGGCTCGGTGCCAGCCGTTTCAGCAGCCAGGGCAGGGGCAGCAGTACCAGCAGCCAGGGCCAGGCCAGGTTCACCATGACTGCCTCCGGATCCAGTATTCCGCCAGTTGTCGGGCGTCGCCGGGCCCCAGGTCGCTGGTGGGCCGGTAGCTGGCCACCACCAGTTGCTGCCAGGGCCGCTCCGGGTCACCGGAGGTCAGTGCCAGGAAACGGCTCCAGTCATCGCCGCTGAGGCCGGCGGGGTTGTCATGGGGGTAACGGGCCAGGGCGGTTTCCTTGAGCAGGCGGTTGAGGCCGGCGTACCAGTCGGGGCCCGGCTGCTCCGGCGCCGGGTAGCCCGCCAGCCGGGCCAGGGCAGCCCGTTTCGGGGCCTGGCGGCGGTGACGGCGCCAGGCCAGGAAGGCCACCACCGCAATGGTTGCCAGCAGCAGGGCCGCCAGCACCCACCAGCCCGGCGCCGGGGGCCAGAAGCCGGCAGGAGGGGGCGTGTGGATATCCCTGAGCTGTTCCAGGACATTGTCGGGTATCACAGCAGGCGTCCTCCCGATGAGGTCAGCCCGTGCATCAGGGCCACCGGGTCCTCCCCGGTAGCCAGGGTCAGCAGGTTGGTGCCGGTCTGCCGGAACAGGCTTTCCAGGGCGCTGTACCGCGACTGGGAGGCTTCCCACCAGGCCCGCTGCAGGGCCCGGTCGTCACCGTCGAACCAGAGTGTGCCGTCAGCACCCCCCACGGCGTAGTCGCCATGACCGGGCAGGTGGTCATCCAGGGGGTCGGTCACCAGCACGGCGGTGACCTGGTTGTGCATGGCCAGTCCCGCCAGCAGGGAGCGGGTGTCACCGTCCGCCCCCTGGAAATCGCTGATCACGAACAGCCGGCTGCCGGTATGGGCGATGCGGCGGGCCTCGGTCAGGGCGTCGTTGAGGCCATCGCTGCCGGGCTCCGGCGTGGTGGCCGGCTGGTGTCGCTGGTGGGCGGACAGGGCATTGAGCAGTTGCATGACCGAGCGCCGGCGCCGGGAGGGCCGGATAATCTCGGTTGTCTCGCCACCAAACACGATGCCCCCGGCCTGGTCCCCGGAGCCGTGGGCAACCCAGGCCAGCAGGGCCGACAGCTCGGCGGCGCGTACCTGCTTGTAGGACCCTTCACTGGCAAAGAACAGCCCGGGGCCAAGGTCGCACAGGATCAACACGGGGCGTTCCCGCTCCTCCTCGTAGACCCGGGTGTGGGGTTCCTGCCGCCGGGCCGTGACCCGCCAGTCAATGCGGCGCACGTCATCGCCGGGCTGGTAGGGGCGGACCTCGGCCAGGGACATGCCCCGGCCCCGCATCACCGAATGGTGGCCTCCGCGCCTCTGCCGCAGGGCACGTCGGGCCGAGGGCATCTGCAGGGTGCGGGCCTGGGCCTGCAACAGCAGCAGGTGCCGGAGGTCGGCGGTGACCCGGTGATGGTGGTGGGTGGCGGCGTTGCTGAACATGCTGACTCCCGGGTTCAGGCGGTGACCGGCACCCGCTCCAGCAGGCGGTTGACCACGTCGTCGGGGGTGATGCCGCCGGCTTCGGCGTCGAAGGTGAGTATCAGGCGGTGCCGCAATACATCCGGGGCAATGGCGCGGACATCGTCCGGGGTCACGTAGTCGCGGCCATCCAGCCACGCCAGGGCACGGCTGCAGCGGTCCAGGGCGATGGTGCCCCGGGGGCTGACGCCAAAGGCCAGCCAGCGGGCCAGGTCGTCGTCCAGGGCGAGGGGGTCCCGGGTTGCCAGCACCAGTGCCAGCAGGTAGTCCTCCACGGCATCGGCCATGAACACGCCGCTCACCGACTGGCGGGCCTGGTGGACCTGCTCCGCGGTAACCGGTTCTCCCGCGCTGGTGGTGCCCTCCCTGGCTTCCTGTCGGGCCAGGCGGAGGATCTCCCGCTCCGCGGAGGTTTCCGGGTAGCCGATCATCACATGCATCAGGAAACGGTCTAGCTGGGCCTCCGGCAGTGGATAGGTGCCTTCCTGCTCGATGGGGTTCTGGGTGGCCATGACCATGAACGGTGCCGGTAGTGGGAAGGTACGCATGCCCACGCTCACCTGGCGTTCGCCCATGGCTTCCAGCAGGGCCGACTGGACCTTGGCCGGCGCCCGGTTGATCTCGTCCGCCAGCACCAGGTTGTGGAACACCGGCCCCCGCTGGAATTCGAACTGGCCGGTCTCCGGGCGGTAGATTTCACTGCCGGTGACATCCGACGGCAACAGATCCGGTGTGAACTGTATGCGATGGAAATCGCCACTGAGGTTGTCCGCCAGCGCCTTGATGGCCGTGGTCTTGGCCAGGCCGGGCGCGCCTTCCACCAGCAGGTGGCCGTCCGCCAGGAGGGCGATCAGCAGGCGTTCCACCAGGGCATGCTGGCCGATAATGCGCTGCGAAAGGCGATCCCTGAGATCGCCAAAGGTCTGTTGCAGGGAGGACATCGGGCTGACTACTCCGAAGGTTGTATTGTCTCGGTTATAACTTACGAATTTTTTGCGAATTTACAGCAAATTATCAAGGGTTTGACTATGCTGGAGTTACCATTCGTTCACATCCGTGCCTGCGTGCCGCGGCAGGCACCCGGACTGCAGAGGTGATTGATGAATACCCTGACCGTCACCAGCAAGGATCAGTTCCTTGAGCAACTGGACACGGAGTTTTTCCGCAAGCTGTCGAAGAAGGAAGCGGAACGGATCAGTCGCTTTTCCCGCCATTACCTCCTGCACCTGCCCCTGGAAGAACTGCTTGAGCGTGAGTTCCACGATACCTACGGGGCGGTGATGGCGGCCTGGCAGTACCTGCAGAAGCGGGCGGCGGACCAGACACCGGTATCCGTCTTCAATCCGGACCTGGAGAGTGACGGCTGGCAGTCCACCCATACGGTCATCTTTATCCTGCACCCGGATATCCCGTTCCTGATCGACTCGGTGCGCATTGCCATCAACAGCCGCAATATCGGCACCCATACCATCCATCACTCCATCATGACCGTGGAGCGTGACGGCAGGGGGGCGCTCAAATCCCTGGACGGACCGGAAGCGTCGGAGGATGGCAGCAATATCGAAGCCTTTATTGTGCTGGAAATCGACCGCCATAGCGACCAGGAGGACCTGGCGTCCCTGGAAAACCTGCTGCAGGACGTCCTCCACGAAGTGCGCATCGTGGTGTCGGACTTCGGCGCCATGAAACAGAAGGCCGAGGAAATCGCCGGCGAGCTGGACAGTTCCCCCGCCGACATCACCCCGGACGACGTGGACGAAGCGCGGGCCTTCGTGGACTGGCTGATGGACGACCATTTCACCTTCCTCGGCTACGACGAGTACGATTTCGTCACCGACAAGAAGGGTACCAATGTCTGCCGGGTGCCGGATTCGGAACTGGGTATCCTGCGGGTCAACAACGAGCGGCGGGAGAAGGTGGCCCTGCGGCAGTTGCCACGTCGCACCCGGCGCCAGATGACCCGTACCGACGAGCTGTTCATCTTTGCCAAGTCGGCCCAGCGTTCCCGGGTGCACCGGCCCGCCTACCCGGACTACATCGCCGTCAAGAAGTTCAACAGCAAAGGGGAAGTGGTGGGCGAGCGCCGCTTCCTGGGGCTCTATACCTCCCGTGCCTACAGCGATCGCCCGGAAAGCATTCCGTTGCTGCGCCGCAAGGTCCGTGAGGTGCTGGAACGCTCCGGCTTCATGCAGGACGACTACGCCGGCAAGGAGCTGGAGCAGATCCTCACCGTCTACCCCCGGGACGAGCTGTTTCAGGTAGAGCTGGATGAGCTGTACCAGACCGCCCTGGACATCCTCTACATCCAGGAGCGTCGCCAGATCCGCCTGTTCATGCGGGAGGATGTGTACGGCCAGTTCGTGACATGCCTGGCATTCTTCCCCCGGGATATCTACAACACCGAACTCCGTCTCAAGGTGGAGCGGGTCCTCTGCGACCGGCTGGAGGCGGAGGACATCAGCTTCATCACCCATTTCTCGGAGTCGGTGCTGGCCCGGGTCCAGTTCACCATCCGGGTGCCTCAGCAGGGCAGCCGGCGGCTGCCGGTGAAGGAACTCCAGGAGCGGGTTATCGAGCTGGCCCAGTCCTGGCGCGACGGCCTGGCGGAGGCCCTGCACGAAACCTGGGGCGAGGAGCGGGGCAACGAGCTGCTGCAGAGCTACGCATCGGCGTTCCCGGCCAGCTACCAGGACATGTTCTCTCCCCGGCGCGCCGCCATCGACCTGGAGCACATCTGCTCGGTGGCCGACGGCCGCCCCCTGGCCATGAGCTTCTACCGGGCACTGGAGGAAGAGGAGAGTACCGTCCACTTCAAGCTGTTCAATCCCACTGATCAGCTGCCCCTGTCCGATGTCATGCCGATCTTCGAGAACCTGGGCTTCCGGGTGATCGGCGAACACCCGTTCGAGATTGTGGACCATGACGGTCGCGTGGTCTGGATCCACGATTTCTCGCTCCAGGCCCGGTCCGGGGCGGTGGTGGATATCCACCGTATCCGGCCCATCTTCGAGGAACTGTTCCAGCGGGTCTGGTTCGGCGAGGCGGAAAACGACGCTTTCAACAAGCTGCTTCTGTCCGCCTACCTGGGCTGGCGGGATATCGCCATCCTGCGCACCTATGCCCGCTATATGCGCCAGATCCGCTTCAGCAACAGCCAGAGCTTTATCGCCAACACACTGGTCAGCCATGTGAACCTGACCGCGCTGCTGTTGCAGACCTTCGACACCCGCTTCAACCCGGCCCGGCAGCAGAGCGAGGCCAAGAGCCAGGCCGCCCAGCAGAGACTGGAGCTGGAGTTCAACGCCGGCCTGGACGAGGTGGACAACCTCAGTGAGGACCGGGTCCTGCGGCTGTTCCTGGAGCTGATCCATGCCACCCTGCGTACCAACTATTACCAGCTGAACGGCGATGGCAGCCCCAAGTCCTATATCAGTGTAAAACTGGATCCGGCGGCCATTCCCGATATGCCGCTGCCACTGCCAATGTTCGAAATTTTCGTGTATTCGCCCCGGGTCGAGGGTGTGCACCTGCGCGGTGGCAAGGTGGCCCGTGGTGGCCTGCGCTGGTCGGACCGTTTTGAGGACTACCGCACCGAGATCCTGGGGCTGGTCAAGGCGCAGCAGGTCAAGAACGCGGTGATCGTGCCGGTGGGGGCCAAGGGCGGCTTTGTCGCCAAGCGGCTGCCGGAACCGTCCGATCGTGAGGCCTTCCAGGCGGAGGGCATAGAAGCCTACAAGACCTTTATCCGCGGGTTGCTGGACATCACCGACAACCTGATTGATGCCAGCATCGAGCCGCCCCGGGATGTGGTTCGCCATGACGGTGATGACCATTATCTGGTGGTGGCGGCGGACAAGGGCACGGCTACCTTCTCCGACATTGCCAATGGACTGGCGGAGGAATACCGCTTCTGGATGGGGGATGCCTTCGCCTCCGGCGGCAGCCACGGCTATGACCACAAGAAGATGGGCATCACCGCCCGTGGTGCCTGGGTGTCGGTGGAACGCCACTTCCGCGAGATGGGCATCAACCCCGCCGAGGACACCTTTTCGGTGATCGGTATTGGCGATATGGGTGGCGACGTCTTCGGCAACGGCCTGCTGCAGTCGGACAAGGCCCGGCTGGTGGCCGCCTTCAACCATATGGACATCTTCGTGGACCCGGAACCGGATCCCGGGAAGAGTTTCGCCGAGCGCAAGCGCCTGTTCGAGATGCCCCGGTCCGCCTGGTCGGATTACGACGAGACACTGATCTCCGAAGGCGGCGGGGTGTTCAGTCGTAGCGCCAAGTCGATTCCGGTGAGCGCCCAGATGAAGAAACTGCTGGGCATCAAGTCGGACCGGGTGCCGCCAAACATGCTGATCTCCCACATCCTCAAGGCCCAGGCGGACCTGTTGTGGATCGGTGGCATCGGCACCTACGTCAAGTCCACGCGGGAATCCAACAGCGAAGTGGGCGACAAGGCCAACGACAACCTGCGTATCGACGGCAAGGAGTTGCGTTGCCGGATCGTAGGTGAGGGCGGTAACCTCGGCATGACTCAACTCGGACGTATCGAGTTTGCGTTGAATGGCGGTCGCCTGAATACCGATTTCATCGATAACTCCGGCGGGGTGGATTGCTCCGACCATGAAGTGAACATGAAGATCCTCCTCAACCGCATCGTGGCTGCCGGCGACCTCACCGAGAAACAGCGCAACCGCATGCTTGAGGACATGACCGAGGAAGTGGCGGCCCTGGTGCTGAAGAACAACTACCGCCAGACCCAGGCCCTGACCGTGGCCAACGAGGGAGCCATCACCCGGATCGAGGAATACCGCCGGCTGATGAACGCCTTCGAGGCGGCCGGCAAGCTCAACCGGGAACTGGAGTTCCTGCCGGACGAGGAAGCGCTGGAAGAGCGCAAGATGGACGGCAAGGCCCTGACCCGGCCGGAACTGTCGGTGCTGATCGCCTATGTCAAAGGGGATCTCAAACAGGTCCTGATCGACAGTGATCTGCCGGACGACCCGTTACTGGTCTCCGAGATGCACAAGGTGTTCCCGAAGCCGATGGTGGAGAAGTTCCCCCGGGAGCTGGAGGACCACCAGTTACGCCGGGAGATCATCGCCACCCAGATTGCCAATGACATGATCAACCACATGGGCATCACCTTCGTGGAGCGGCTGAACCAGTCCACCGGCGCCGATGCCCCGGCCATCGCCCTGGCCTGGATCATCGCCCGGGACGTGTTCCGGCTGGATACCTGGTGGGGCCGGATCGAGGAACTGGACTATAAAGTACCGGCCTCGCTGCAGATCAGCCTGATGAACGACCTGATGCGACTGATCCGTCGTGCCGTGCGCTGGCTGCTGCGCAACCGCCGCAGTGAGCTCAATATCCAGACCCACCTGGACCGGTTTACCGACAGCATCAGCCGCATCTCCGCCAACCTGGCCGACTATCTGGGCGCCGGGGTCGAGAAGGAATGGCGAAGCCAGAACGAGAAGCTGCAGAAGCAGGGTGTTCCCGAAGACCTGGCGGCGGTGGTGTCCGGCAGTTCCTACCTCTATTCCGCCCTGGGCATCATCGAGGTCCACGAGTCCGCCGGCGTGCCCCTCAAGACCGTGGCCAACCTTTACTACACCCTGGGTGAACGCCTGGACCTGAACTGGTTTGCGGGGGCCATCGCCGACCTCAAGCCCACCTCCCACTGGCAGGCCCTGGCCCGGGAGAGCTTCCGGGAGGACCTGGACTGGCAGCAGCGGGCCCTGACCACCGGGGTGCTGAGGATGGCGGAGGACTACAAGCAGGTGGACGCCTGTGTGGAAACCTGGATGAGCCAGCACGAGGTCATGGTCCGGCGCTGGAAGACCATGCTCGCGGAGCTGAAAAGCTCCCGGCAGCCCGAGTACGCCATGTTCTCGGTCGCCCTGAGGGAACTGCTGGACCTGGCCCAGAGCAGCATCCACGCGCCCCTGTCGGAAACCATGGAGTGATTGACGGCCCTGGACGGGCGGCCGTGGCAGGACGGTCGGTCCGCTTTCCGGGACCAAGGGGGTATTGCGATTCACCGGCAAATACCGTTCAATCTTGTCCGCAACCAGTCTGAACGGAGACCGAAGGCATGAAAGCACTGGAAGATCTGCTGAAAAGCAACCAGGCATGGGCGGACAGCATCAAGCAGGAGGACCCGGACTTTTTTCATCGCCTGTCCAACCAGCAGGCACCGGAATACCTGTGGATAGGCTGCGCCGACAGCCGGGTACCCGCCAACCAGATTGTTGACCTGATGCCGGGTGAGCTGTTTGTTCACCGAAACGTGGCCAACGTGGTGGTCCATACCGATTTCAACTGCCTGTCGGTGCTTCAGTTCGCCATTGAGGTGCTCAAGGTCAAGCATGTACTGGTGGTGGGGCACTATAACTGCGGTGGCGTCCGGGCGGCACTCAAGAACGAGGGATTTGGCCTGATCGGCAACTGGCTGCGCCACGTGCAGGACGTGCGCGACAAGTACCAGGAGGTGCTGGACCAGCAGCCGTCGGAACAGGACCAGGTGGACCGCCTGTGCGAACTGAACGTGGTGGAGCAGGTGGAGCATGTGTGCCAGAACAGCATCGTGCAGGACGCCTGGAAACGGGGGCAGCCGCTCACCGTGCACGGCTTTATCTACGATGTGGCCGACGGCCTGCTGCGGGACCTGGGGCTCAGCATCAGCAGCGAGGCGGACCAGGCGTCCATCAAGGAGCGTAGTATCGGGGAACTGATCGGCCAGCCGGTTCGTTCCGCCCGCCGTGCCGATCCATGAGCGAAGCCTCCAGCGGCCTCAACGCCATTGCGGCGCTTGAGCGCAACGCCGACCTGATGACCGGACGGGTGGGCCTGATTGGCCTGCCCGTACCACACCTTCCCGCCGGACTGGAGACCGCTGACGCGCCGACGCTGGTGGTCACCGAGCATGCCGGCCTGGCGGACGCCCTGGCCGGTTCCGACCGTTGCCGGGTCAGTTTCGGTTACGACCTGCCCGATGAGCTGGCCCAGCCCCTGGATACCCTGGTGCTGTTTGTTCCCAAGGCCCGTCAGACGCTGGACATGCAACTGGCCATGGCTCGCGCTCTGCTGGTGGACGGTGGCCGGCTGGTGCTGGTGGGCGAGAAGCGGGAAGGCATTGCCGGCGCCGCCCGGCAGCTACAGGCCCTGGCGCCGGACGCCCACAAGGTGGACAGTGCCCGGCACTGCCAGGTCTGGGTGGCCAGCGTGACCGGGGTGGCAGGGACTTTTGACCCACTGGCCTGGCTGCAGTGGCATGAACTGGAGGCGGCGGACACCCGGCTGGTGGTGGCGAACATGCCCGGCATCTTCAGCGATGGCCACCTGGACGAAGGCACCGCACGGCTGCTGGAAAACCTGGCGGAAATGCCCGTTGCCGGACCGGTACTGGATTTCGCCTGTGGCTCCGGGGTGATCGGCGCCTGGTTGCAGGCCCGCCATCCCGGCCTGGGGCCGGTGGATGCCGTGGATGTCCAGGCCCAGGCGGTGATATGTGCCCGGCAGACCTACCAGCGTAACGGTGCCCGGGGCGAGATCATCGCCAGCGATGGCCTGCCCGCAGACCTGGGCCGTTACCGGACCATCGTGACCAACCCCCCGTTCCATTCCGGTGTGCGCACCGATACCTCCATGACCGAGCGGTTCCTGCGGGATGCCCGGCGTCACCTCCTGCCCGGCGGCGAGATGCGACTGGTGGCCAACCGTTTCCTGCCCTACCAGCCCCTGCTGGAACAGTGTGTCGGACCCTGCCAGACCCTGTTCGAGGACCGGCGGTTCGCGGTCTACCAGGCCCGGGTGTCGTCTTGAACCAGGCCGATCATAGCTCCGGTTTTATCGTTGACGACCGGGTCCTCAACCTGCGGCGCCCCCATGGTGGTGGCCGGGACCTGAGGGCCTGGGACGCGGCCGATGAACAACTGGTGGCCGAGGCCCGTCAGCGGCTCAGGCCCGGTGACCGGGTGGCGGTGGTGGACGACGGTTTTGGCGCCCTGGCCCTGGGGCTGGCGGATTTCGCGCCCACGGTCATCGCGGACAGCGCCGCGCTGGCGGAGGCCCTTGACCGCAATGCGGCCGCCAATAACCTGACTGTGCCGCCAATCCGGAGCTGGCTGGACGAGCCGGGCCTTGGTGAGGCATCGGTGGAAGATTCCGGCCCCTTCGATGCCGTGGTGCTGAAGGTGCCTCGCCAGCTTGATTACCTGGACTTCCTGCTGCGGTGGGCCAACCGGGTCCTGCGTCCGGACGGTTGGTTGCTGACCGGGGGGATGATCAAGCACCTGCCGGACCAGGCCGCGGGGCTGTACCGGGAACGGGTCACCACCGAGACGGTGTTCCCGGCCCGCAAAAAGGCCCGCATGGTGCTGTGTCGTCCCGGCACCGACGGGCTGGATGGCTGGGACGGACTCTGGAAGGGCTACACCACACCGGGGTCCGGGCTGTCGATCCGGGCCTTGCCGGCGGTCTTCGCCCGGGAACGGCTGGATATCGGTACCCGGGAGTTGCTGCCGCTGATCGCGGACGCGGTCGCTCCGCTGCCGGCCGGGGGCAGGGTGCTGGACCTGGCCTGTGGCAACGGCGTGCTGGGGCTGGAGGTCCTGTCCGCCAGGCCTGACCTGTCGGTGACCTTTGCGGATATTTCCTCCCAGGCGGTCCTCAGTGCCAGTGGCAATGCCCGGGCATTGGGAGTGGCCGGGGAGCAATGTCGCCTGGTCCATGCCGATGGCGTGCCGGCGGATGCCGGTCGGTTCCAGCGTATCCTGCTGAACCCGCCGTTCCATGAGGGGGGTGTGGTGGGCGATCACATCGCCCTGCGCCTGTTCGCGGAGGCGGCGCAATGCCTGGATGAGGGGGGCGAGCTGCTGATGGTGGGTAACCGGCACCTGGGCTACCATCGCAGCCTGCGTTCGGTCTTCGGCGATATCCGGCAGTTGCGGGCATCGCCGAAATTTGTGGTTTTCCGGGCGTCTGATCCCCTGGCGAAACACCGTTAGCGCGGCTTGTCGTATCCCATCCGGGCCAGGGTATCCACAATCGTCTGGGTCTGGCTGTCCACCTCGATGTTCACTTCATCACCCACCTGCACATCGGCAAAGGTGGTGGCACGCAGGGTTTCCGGTATCAGATGCACATTAAAGTGTCCGTCCTCCACATCGCCGATGGTCAGGCTGGCGCCGTTAACCGCGATGTAGCCCTTGGCGAAGAGATACTTCCGCCAGGCCTCCGGCACCTCGAAGGTGAGGGTGCAGTTGTTTTCCGGTTGCTCCCGGCCCACCACGCGGGCGGTGGTGTGGACATGCCCGGACAGCAGGTGGCCGCCGATCTCGTCGCCGATGCGGGCCGCCCGTTCGAAATTGACCCGGCTGCCCGGGGTGAGCCGGCCCAGGGTGGTGAGTTGCAGGGTTTCCTGCATGGCATCGAACCAGAGCCGGTTGCCTTCCTGGGCGGTGACGGTCATGCAGGTGCCATCGATGGAGACGGAGGCGCCAATGGTCACGCCATCCACGGTTCCCTCGGGGAAGTCGATGGCGAAGGTGGTCAGCCCGGGACGGGCGTCCAAGGACTCAATGGTGGCGATGCCCTGAACAATGCCGGTAAACATGGTTGCACCTCGTAACAATTCAAAGGCAGCAAGTGTATCCCGACCGATGTAACCTATCAAAGGTAATGAGTCATCGGACAGGGCGCCAGGGTTGTGCCTTCCGGCGGTCTCCTAAAGTAACCGGTACAGCGGGCGATAACCGAGGGTAGGGGACGGTGCAGACCTGGCCGTTCCAGGCACACACCGGCGGCAGCTATGGCAGAAACCCGAGCGAGACACAGCGATACCACCAGGGCCCAGGGCGGGCCGGTACTGCATCCCGGACGTCCGGCGGACCCCGGGCAGGTGACGTCCGGGGTGCCGGCGGATCAGGCCAGTACCGCTCCTGATGAGCCTGGTGTCGGGGAAACCGGCGATCATCCGCCAGCGGCAAGCGGTGAAGCGACCGTCGATGAACCAGAGGCCGGGTCGGGCGATGACGAATCCACTGACGCGTCCGGGGCCGACGAAGCGGAACGCCTGTTTGCGGAATCCCGCCAGCGTCGGTTGCGCCGGTTGTTGCGGCAGTGCGAACGCATCAACCTGATGGACTTCAATATCCTGTCCCTGGCGGGCTGGCCCGACAATTATACCCTAAATGCCGCCCGGCGCCGCCGCGACAGCTGGTTGCTCAGCGCCACCATTGCCGCCCTGGTGTTCCTGAGTGGCATGACCGGCTTCGTGCCGGCCTGGATCGCTGGCGGTGGTTTTGGGGCCTTCGTGGTGATCCTGCTGATGGGGGTACCGTTTGTAAGGCGGCTGTACAGCTCGAAATCCTCCTATCTGGACCTGATCCTCTACCGCCAGCAGCTCCTGCGGGACGCCCGCAAGCACATTGCCCACCTGGAAGGCGAGCTGGGGCTGATCTGGCAGTGCAACGAACTGTCCGAGTTCAATCCGACGCTATCGTCACCCCGGTTCAGTACCCTCAAGCACCTGTCCGAGCAGCGGCGCCTGGCGGGTTCCCTGTCCAAGCGGGAGCATATCCGCCTGTACCTGATCTTCATGCTGGAAGCCGAGAAGGCCTACGAGCGGATGCAGAACGTCTACTTCGAGGAACACCAGAAAGCCATCGACCGGGGCTGGCAGTCCGTGGCCCGTGCGGTGACTGAGCCGGAAGGCCGGCAGGAGGTTGCCGACGTAGAGGCGGAGAACTCCGGGAAGACCCGGAAACCGGATCGCGACGCAGACCGCAGGAAGGACCCTGACAAGGCCGCCAATGCTTGACAGATTTCCGTTTTAAACGTATGTTTGAAACAATCGTTTTTCAGGGGAAGGTGTTGTGGCCCAGTCAGATACAGTGGACCGGATTCTTGATGCGGCGGAAGAGCTGTTCGCCGAGCGGGGGTTTGCCGAAACCTCGCTCAGGATGATCACCAGCAAGGCCGGGGTCAACCTGGCGGCCGTAAACTATCACTTTGGCTCCAAGAATTCCCTGATACAGTCGGTATTTGCGCGTTTTCTCACACCTTTCTCGGCCACCCTGGAAGCGGAGTTCGACGAGCTGGAGGCACGCCCCGGCGACCGTTCGCCTTCGGTGGAGGAGATCCTCGGAGCCCTGACCGGCAGCGCCGTGCGCATGCCCCAGCGTAATGACCGGGGCATATCCATCTTCATGCGCCTGCTGGGGCTGGCCTATACCCAGTCCCAGGGGCATCTGCGCGCCTTTCTGGAGGATGAGTACCGGGGCGTGTTCACCCGTTTCATGGGCCTGCTCAAGCAGGCGACCCCGGAACTCAGCTCCGTGGACCGCTACTGGCGGATCCAGTTCATGCTGGGAGCCACCGCTTTCACCATGTCGTCCAGTGACGCCCTCCGGGATATCCTCCAGGCCAAGAAAGGGGTGGAAACCCCGATCCAGGAAATCGCCGCCCGCCTGATTCCGTTCCTGGCGGCGGGCATGCAGGCGAAGGACCTGATGCTGGTGCCCCGCCCCGAGGCCAGTGTGACCACAGGTTAATTCCACCCTGACACTGCCTGACGCAGCGTTTTTCCACGGCACACCCGACCGGGTGTGCCAGCGTTCCACCGCCATGCCATAACCCGACAGGGTCAGCATTGCGTCCCTGGCTGTTGCCTCTGTCCACCGGGTTCGCTACCTTTGCTGCTCCAATACCCGACGCAGGAGCACAGGATTGTCGGACGATTCTCATTCCACAGACCGTGGGCCCGCCATCGTCATTGATCTGCGGCAGCAGACCCTGGACTGGTATGGTGCCGATGGCGAACACCGGCGCTGGCCGGTGTCCACGGCCCTCAATGGTCCCGGTGAAGCCGAGCATTCCGGCTGTACGCCCCGGGGGCGGCACTACGTGCGGGCACTGATCGGTCAGGGGCAGCCGGAAGCCACGGTATTCGTGGGCCGTCGCCCCACCGGCGAAACCTGGTCGGCGGAACTCTCCCGCCAGCAGCCGGAGAGGGACTGGATCCTCAGTCGCATCATCTGGCTGTGCGGGCTGGAATCCGGCTTTAATCGCGGCCCCGGTGTCGATACCTTCCGGCGTTATATCTACATCCACGGCACCCCGGATTCCGAGCCCATGGGCGAAGCCCGTTCCCACGGCTGTATCCGCATGCGAAACCGGGATGTGATCGATCTGTTCGACCGGCTGAGCCCCGGTGTGCCGGTAGCCATCCGGCCCTACCCGTAACCCTGATTCAACCGTTGTAAAGGAGAGCGATCCCGTGGATGAAACGCCAGAGGTGATAAGCAGCTGGGTCGAAAACTGGAACCTGCTGTCCCAGAGCTGGCGGGTGGCTATTGTGGTGTTCGGGCTGGTCTTCGCCACGGCGGCGGTGGCTTTCCTGATCAGCCGGGTCATCGTGATGCTGGAGCGGCGGTTCGAGAAGACCGACAATCTCTGGGACGACGCCGTGCTTCATGCCCTGCGGAGGCCCGCCATCGGCTTCGTCTGGCTGCAGGGCGTGTTCTGGGCCGCCGAGGTGGCCCGTGCCTACTCCGATGCCGAGATCTTCTCGGCCAACAGTAAGCTGCTGGAACTGGGCTTTATCTGGATACTGGTCTGGACCCTCTTCGGGGTGATCAAGCAGGCGGAACAGATCCTGATCTCGCCCATGAAGATGAAACAGCCGATGGATTACACCACGGTGAACGCCATCAGCAAGCTGTTGCGGGCGGTGGTGGCCATTACGGCGGTGCTGACCGTCATGCAGTCCCTGGGCTACAGCATTTCGGGGGTACTGGCGTTCGGCGGTGTCGGTGGCATTGCCGTGGGCTTTGCCGCCAAGGACCTGCTGGCGAATTTCTTCGGCGGCTTCATCATCCACCTGGACCGGCCCTTCAAGGTGGGTGACTGGGTGCGGTCCCCGGACCGGGAAATCGAAGGCACCGTGGAAAGCATAGGCTGGCGGCTGACCACCATCCGCACCTTTGACCAGCGTCCGCTCTATGTGCCCAACGCGGCCTTCACCCAGATTGCGGTGGAGAATCCGTCCCGCATGCGCAACCGCCGGATCTTCGAGACCATCGGCATCCGTTATGCGGATGTCCGCGAGATGAGCGATATCGTGAACGACATCCGCGCCATGCTGGAGAACCACGAGGAAATCGACACCCGGCAGACGCTGATCGTCAACTTCCTGGCGTTCAACAGCTCCTCCCTGGACATCATGGTCTACACCTTCACCAAGACCACCCAGTGGGTGAAGTTTCACGAGATCAAGCAGGACGTGCTGCTGAAGATCAGTGACATCATTGAATCCTATGGCGCCGAGGTGGCCTTCCCCACTCGCACCCTGCATGTGGCGGACAGCTTGCGCCTGGAGCGTGACCAGTCCGGGGCCGAAGGCGAGCAGCCTGACAGCGACGAGGGTAGCGGCGGCGGTGCCCGTTCAGAAGGCAGGGCTGCGGATCGGGGCGCGGTGAGACAGCCCCGTGGATCGGGCCAGACCACCACCCAGGGCGACGAGGCTGAAGAATGAGCGGATTACCGGAACCCACGGCCATGGGTCAGGACATCGCCATTATTGGTGGCACCGGCCTGACGGAACTGGACGGCTTCACAGTCACCGGCGAATACCGGGTGGATACCCCCTGGGGAATGCCGTCCGGGCCGGTACTGAAGGGGGTGTTCAGGGGCCAGCCGGTGCTGTTCCTGGCCCGCCACGGGCATCCCCACCGCATACCGCCGCACCAGGTGAATTATCGGGCCAACCTGTGGGCGCTGCGGGAGGCCGGCGCCGCCCGGGTTATTGGTGTCAATGCGGTTGGCGGTATCACCCCGGCCATGGGGCCAGCCCGGATCGCCGTTCCCCACCAGTTGATCGATTACACCTGGGGGCGGGGGCACACCTTTTTCGAACAGGTGGGGGATGCTCCGCTGGAGGGCGTGACCCATATCGATTTCACCTATCCCTACAACGAGTCCCTGCGGCAGGCCCTGCTGACGGCGGCTGCTCGTCGACAGGTGATGGTGGTCGACCATGGGGTCTACGGGGCCACCCAGGGGCCCCGGCTGGAAACCCCGGCTGAGATTGCCAGGCTGGAGCGGGACGGCTGTGACCTGGTGGGTATGACCGGCATGCCGGAAGCGGCGCTGGCGGCGGAGCTGGGGCTGCCCTACGCCTGCCTGGCGCTGTCGGTCAACTGGGCCGCCGGCAAGTCCGACCACATCATCACCATGGAAGAGATCGGTCAGGCGCTGGAGGAGGGGATGTCCGGGGTGAAGGCCATCCTGGAAGAGGTGATTCCCGACCTTCGGGGCTAGGGCACCGGGAGCGCGAGGTACGCTCCCGGTCTATTCCCGGCGGTCAGTCGAGCGGGCGGAAATACACCAGCACGCCGATGGTGGGAGAGTCCAGGAAGTGTATTTCCTTGCTGCGCATGCGGCGGACTTCGTTGATCCAGGTGATCAGTTCCTTGCCCCGGGTGCCATCCATGACGGGCATGGCGGTGGCCGGTGAGGTGCCCACGCCCTGGGGCTCCGCTTCGGTATCGCCCTGGTCGCTGTTGCCCTCGCTGCGGTCGTCCGTCTCGCCACCCCTGGTGTCTTCCACGGCGGCGCCGTCGGCTGCCCGCCAGTGGTTGAGCTGAACGTCCACCAGCAGGTAGCGGCGCCGGTTTATCTCAATGGTGCCCTCGACCGCCCGGTGGCCGGCGCGTTCCAGCATCTCGCCCACTTCGATGCGCATGGGGTCGCCGTTGTAGTTGGGCGGGAAGCGCTGGATCCAGCCGGTTTTCATCAGTACCCGGTATTTGCCACTGTTCTCCAGGCGGCTGGCAGCGGTGTTCAGGGTCAGGTTGTTGGTGGTGCGGATATCGGAATTGACGTTCCCGAGGTCATCCACCACCCAGAGGCGCTTGCTGGCGTCCTGCTGCCCCGGATGCTTGTCTGCCATCTGTTCCCGCAGGACCGGGTCCGCCAGTCGCTCCAGTATCACGATTTCGGCGCGATAGGAGTTGTCCGCCTGGGCGGGGGCCGCCAGGGCCATGAGCAGAGCCAGGGCCGAAAGCAGCCTGGTGGCAGTTATGAAGGCCGGTTTGTACAAAGGTGTTCTCCTGATCCGTTTGTCGAAACCAACAGCGGCCCCGTCCCGGGGATGCCATTTTCCTGGTGTGTCCCCGGTGCCGGCGCGACAGTCGTCGCCAGCTCGGGAACCTCCTGTTTTCCGGGGCAGACAGGTCTGGTTAGGCGGCCAGTTCCTTCAGCACCGATGAAATGGCGTCGAGTTTACCATCGGTTGTGTCGTCTTTCAGCCGTACGCTGAAGGTATTGGCACCTTCCAGTCGATAGGCGTCCGGCGCCTGCTGTACCTTCTGCACCAGTTTCAGCGGATCCACGGTGGTGTTGTTGCCGAATTCCAGCTTCAGCCACTCGCGGCCGGCGTCCACCTTGACCACGCCCAGGCCTTCCGCCCCGATGCGCAGGCTGGTCTGGCGCACCAGGTTCTTGGCTGGATCGGGCAGCAGGCCGAAGCGGTCGATCATTTCCACCTGCAACTCCTTCAGTTCGTCCTCGCTCTTCACGCTGGCAAGTCGCTTGTAGAGCATCAGCCGGTTGTGGACATCCGGCAGGTAGTCGTCGGGAATCAGCGCCGGGATGCGCAGGTTCATTTCGGTGCCGTGGCTCAGGGGCAGGTCGGCGTTGGGGGTGCGGCCGTCGCGGATGGCCTGTACCGCCTCGTCCAGCAGTTGCATGTAGAGGGTGAAGCCGATGGTCTCGATCTGGCCGCTCTGCTCCTCCCCCAACAGCTCGCCGGCGCCGCGGATCTCCAGGTCGTGGGTGGCCAGCATGAAGCCGGCGCCCAGGTCCTGGGCTTCCGCGATGGCGTCCAGCCGCTTGCGGGCATCGGCTGTCATGGCCTTGGGAGGCGGTGTCAGCAGGTAGGCATAGGCCTGGTGGTGGGAGCGCCCGACCCGGCCACGAAGCTGGTGCAACTGGGCCAGGCCGAACTTGTCCGCCCGCTCGATCACAATGGTGTTGGCGCTGGGAATGTCGATGCCGGTTTCGATGATGGTGGTGCACACCAGCACGTTGAAGCGCTTGTGGTAGAAGTCCGACATGATCTGTTCCAGCTCGCGCTCGCGCATCTGGCCGTGGGCCACGCCGACGCGGGCTTCCGGAATCAGGTTGCGCAGGTCCTCGGCGGTTTTCTGGATGGTGGCCACGTCATTGTGCAGGAAGTACACCTGGCCACCCCGGAGGATTTCCCGCAGGATGGCCTCCTTCACCATGGCGGTGTCCTTCTGGCGGACAAAGGTCTTCACCGACAGGCGCCGCGCCGGTGGCGTGGCGATAATGGACAGATCCCGCAGGTGGCCCATGGCCATGTTCAGGGTGCGGGGGATGGGCGTGGCGGTGAGGGTCAGCATGTCCACCTCGGCCCGCAGCGCCTTGAATTTCTCCTTCTGGCCGACGCCGAAGCGGTGCTCCTCATCGATGATCACCAGGCCCAGGTTCTTGAAGCGGATGTCCCCCTGCAACAGCTTGTGGGTACCGATAACGATATCCGCCTTGCCTTCCTCTATTCTGTCAATGGCCTTGCGGGTTTCCCCGGTGCTGCGGAACCGTGACAGCAATTCAATGGTGACCGGGGTGTCCGAGAACCGGTCCCGGAAGGATTCGTAGTGCTGCTGGGCCAGCAGGGTGGTGGGCACCAGCACCGCCACCTGCTTGCCGGACCAGGTGGCGATAAAGGCCGCCCGCATGGCCACTTCCGTCTTGCCGAAGCCCACATCGCCACACACCAGGCGGTCCATGGGCCGCTCCCCGGTCATGTCCTCGATCACCCGTTCGATGGCGGCCTGCTGGTCCGGGGTTTCCTCGAAGGGGAAGCCGGCGGCGAAGTGGCGGTAGGCTTCCTTCGGGTCGTCAAACTGGAAGCCCTTGCGTGCCTCCCGCCGGGCATAGACGTCAAGCAGTTCCGCGGCGGTGTCGCGGATCTTCTCCATGGCCTTCTGCTTGGCGTTGCTCCAGCGGTCGGTGCCCAGCTTGTGCAGGGGGGCGTGTTCGGTGTCGGAGCCGGTGTAGCGGCTGATCAGGTGCAGGCTGGCCACGGGTACGTAGAGCTTGGAGCCGCCGGCGTACTCCAGGGTCAGGAACTCGGTGGCGTCGCCGTCCACGGTGATGGTTTCCAGACCCTGGTAGCGACCGACGCCATGGTCGATATGAACCACCGGCGAACCCACCCTGAGTTCTGATAGATCGCGATAGCCGGAATCATCCACCTCGGTGGGCTTGTCACGGCGACGGCGCTGGAGCACCCGTTCGCCGAACAGCAGGGTCTCGGTGATCAGGGCCACGCCTTCCCGGCACAGGAGCAGGCCCGGTTCCAGGGGGGCGACCGTGATCGCCAGGTTCACATCGGAGGCGAGGAAGGCGTGCCAGTCGTCCACCGGCTCCACCTTCAGGCGATTTTCCGCCAGGTTGTCCTTCAGGGCCTCCCGGCGCCCGGAGGATTCCGCGCAGATCAGTACCCGGCCGTCGAATTCACCGATGAACTGGCGTAGCCGCGAGGCCGGGTCGCTGGCCCGTCCGTCCATGGCGACATTGGGCAGCGGCTCCGCCCCCAGGGAGGTGATGCCCTGGCCGGAGCGGGTGGTTTCCCCCGCCACCAGGGTGACCCGGGGGCGCTGGCGTATCAGGCCGAACAGTTCATCGGTCTTCAGGAACAGCTCGCCCGGCGGCAGGATCGGCCGCATCCGGTCGTGCCGTCGTTCCTCATAACGGCTGGCGGTGTCCTGCTGGAACAGGTCCACCGCATCGTTCAGGCCGTCTGCGGTAAATACCAGCGTCTCCCCGGGCAGGTAGTCGAATAGGGTGGCGGTATGATCGAAGAACAGGGGCAGGTAATACTCGATGCCCGCCGGGGTGATGCCCTGGGTTACGTCCTGGTAGACCGGTGCGTTGCGGTCGGCGTGGGGGAAGAACTCGAACCAGCGGTTGCGGAACCCGGAGCGGGCGTCCTTGCTCCAGGGGAATTCGTAGGCAGGCAGCAGCTCGATCCGGTCGATGCGGTCCAGGGAGCGCTGGGTCTCCGGGTCGAAGGTGCGCAGGGTCTCGATCTCGTTGTCGAACAGGTCGATCCGGTAGGGCTGGGTGGCGCCCATGGGGAAGATGTCGACAATGGCGCCACGGACCGCGTACTCCCCGTGCTCGTAGACATTCTCGGTGTGGCGGTAGCCGGCAGCTTCCAGTTGCAGGCGCCATTGCTCCGGCTGCAGGTCCTGGCCGGTTTCCAGCAGCAGGGTGTTGCCCTGCAGGTAGTCCACCGGGGGCAGCCGGTGCATCAGGGTCCGGGCCGGCACGATCAGGATGCCGCGCCGGGTCCTGGGCAGGCGATGCAGGGTACGGATACGCCGGGAGATGATGTCCTGGTGCGGCGAGAACAGGTCGTAGGGCAGGGTCTCCCAGTCCGGTAGCGACAGCAGTTCGAGGCCGTCATCGGTAATGGCCTCCGCCTCCTCTTCCGGGGGCAGGCCCAGGTAGAAGCGTACCGCCTGCTCCAGCCGGATGGCCTCATCGGTGCTGCGGGTGATCACCAGGGTCAGGCCGTCCGTCCGCCGTGCCGTCTCACTGATGGCCAGGGCATCGGCGCTGCCGTGCAACTGGTCCCAGATGCGATGGTCCGCCGCCTGACTGGGAGGCGCGGGGATGAAGTCTGACGTGGCGGTATGCTTGGTACCCGGTTTCATCGGGGGGATCAGCTCCTGCGATTGTGCTGGTCGGCGACGGTCGGATCATGAACGGAACGTAAGTTCTGAAGCCCATCGTGGGGTGGCGACCGTTCTGAGAAGGAGGGTATTCTATCGGTGACAGCCTGAACTGTCATGACAGTATGGTGAACAGGGCCTGGCAGGGCCGGGCGAGGGATTGCCGTCGCGTTTTTCGAGTAGGAGTTGTCCACAGGCTCCTTAAATTGGATAATACGCACCCATTTTTTCGAGTGCCAACTGCAGAGGTTCAAGCGTGAGTCACGAACAGATCAACCAGCACCTGTCCAACTGGACCGAGCGGGAGTCCACCGCTGAAGCCATGATTCCCCTGATCGGCCGGCTGTACCGCAAGAATAACGTGGTGACATCCGTCTACGGTCGTTCAATCATCAACCAGTCGGTCATTGGTATCATCCGGGCGCATCGCTTTGTCCGGCAGGTTGAAGACAGCGAGCTGTCCGTGCACGACACCCTGCCGCTTCTGGAGGTCATGGACGGACTGGAGCTGGGCCAGGCTCACGTGGATATCGGCAAGCTGGCGGTGAAATTCAAGGCCGAAGGCAATGGCCGCTCCCTGGAAGATTTCGTGCGTGACGAGATCGGTCCTGTGGTTGGTCAGTACCGCGCCGAGTCCGAGAAGAATGCGGTTGAGGAAACCAAGGACGTCGTACTCTATGGTTTCGGTCGTATCGGTCGCCTGCTGGCCCGTATCCTGATCGAGAAAGCCGGGGGCGGTAACAACCTGCGCCTGCGTGCCATTGTGGTGCGCCAGGGCGGTGCCGACAATGACCTGGAGAAACGCGCCAGCCTGCTGCGCCGGGATTCCGTTCATGGTCCGTTCAACGGCACTATTACCGTGGATGAGGAAAATTCCGCCCTGATCGCCAACGGCAACTTCATCAAGGTGATCTACTCCGATGGCCCGGATAAGGTGGACTACACCGAGTACGGCATCAATAACGCGGTCATCATCGACAACACCGGCAAGTGGCGTGACGAGGAGGGCCTGGGCCTGCACCTGAAGTCCAAGGGCGCCAGCCGGGTGATCCTGACCGCGCCGGGCAAGGGTGACATCAAGAACATCGTCTATGGCATCAACAACGACACCATTACCGATGACGACCGGATCCTGTCGGCGGCTTCCTGTACCACTAATGCCATTACTCCGGTTCTGAAGGCCGTTCATGACGAATTCAGCATCGTTGATGGCCATGTTGAAACCGTTCATTCCTATACCAACGATCAGAACCTGATCGACAACTACCACAAGGGCAGTCGCCGTGGTCGCAGTGCTCCGCTGAACATGGTGCTGACCGAGACCGGGGCCGCCAAGGCGGTGGCCAAGGCCCTGCCGGAGCTCAAGGGCAAGCTCAGCGGTAACGCCATCCGGGTGCCCACCCCCAACGTCTCCATGGCCATCCTTCACCTGAACCTGGAGAAGGACGTCACCGTTGAGAGTGCCAACGAGTACCTGCGGGAGATGGCCCTGCATTCCGAGTTGCAGAAGCAGATCGACTTCGTCAACTCGCCGGAAGTGGTGTCCTCCGACTTTGTTGGTTCCCGCCACGCCGGTGTGGTGGACGCCCAGGCCACCATTGCCAACGGCAAGCGCCTGATCCTCTACGTCTGGTACGACAATGAATTCGGTTACAGTGCCCAGGTTATCCGCTGCGTCAACCAGATGGCGGGCGTGACCTACCCGATCTTCCCGAAGCGTTCCCGGGAATGGGCCAGGGCCCTGGCCGACTGATTCAGGCGTCGTCTGACCCGAAACCCCGGCGGCCACAGGCTTCCGGGGTTTTTTATTACCTATCAGCCACTTTCATGCATCTCATAGGCCTGTTCGTTACGACTAACATCTGGCTAGCCTGCTAAGGTTACCGGTGGAAATAGGTTCTCTTAATCTCTATAATTGGCGCGATTTTGGGTACGTCTGGCACCCGCTTCTCATCGCTTTCCTGAAAACTGACCGCAACCACGTGCAATGGGGCACGGTCATCAGCCTTTATCCGGGCTGCGCAAGCTTCGCTTGAAATGTCGGGGAACTGGGCCGCTGGGGTCGGGCGTGATCAATCCTTTAACAGTTCCTGATGAACGGACGAGGCTAATGATCAACATCAAAAAAGGCCTGGATCTTCCCATCAGCGGCGCTCCTGAACAGACCATCTCAGAAGGAAAGCCGGTACGCCATGTCGCGCTGATCGGCTTTGATTACAACGGCATGAAGCCGACGATGGAAGTGAAAGAGGGGGACCGCGTCAAGCGCGGGTCGCTGCTGTTTACGGACAAGAAGACCGAAGGCGTTCGCTATACCGCACCGGCTGCCGGTGTGGTCAAAGAGATTAACCGCGGTGAGCGGCGGGTGTTCCAGTCACTCGTCATCGAAATCGATGGTGATGAGGCGGAAACCTTTGCACGTTACAGTGGGGCTGATCTGGCTTCCCTGGAACGCCAGCAGGTGGTGGACAACCTGGTGGAATCCGGTCTGTGGACCGCTTTCCGTACCCGGCCCTTCAGCAAGGTGCCGGCCATCGACTCCGCCCCCAATTCCATTTTTGTCTCGGTGATGGACACCAATCCGCTGTCGGCGGACCCCGTGGTGATCATCAGGGAGCAGGGCGAGGCCTTCAGTAAGGGCCTGCAGATCCTGAGCAAGCTGACCAACGGCAAGGTGTTCGTGACCGGCCGGCCCGGTTCCGACGTGCCGGTGCCCCAGTCCGATGCCATCCAGGTGGAACAGTTCGACGGCGTCCATCCGGCGGGCAACGTGGGTACCCATATCCATTACCTGGATCCCGTTTCCCTGGGCAAGACGGTCTGGAGCATCGGCTACCAGGACGTGATCGATATCGCCCGCCTGTTCGAGACCGGCGAGCTGCCGGTGGATCGCGTGGTGGCTATTGGTGGCCCGAAGGCCACCCACCCCCGTCTGGTCCGCACCCGTATTGGTGCCAGTCTGGACGAGCTGTTGAAGGACGAAATCACCACCGACTGTGACGTTCGGGCCATCTCCGGATCCGTGTTCGGTGGTCGTCGTGGCACCGGGCCCTGTGCCTACCTGGGGCGTTATGCCAACCAGATATCCGTGCTGGAGGAGGGCAACAAGCGCCAGTTCATGGGCTGGCTGTCCCCCGGTGCCAACAAGTTCTCGATCATGAACATCTACCTGTCGAAGCTGGTCGGTGGCAAGAAGTTCGACTTTACCACCACCACCAACGGCAGCGAGCGGGCGATGGTCCCGGTGGGTGTCTACGAGAAGGTCATGCCCCTGGATATCCTGCCGACGCAGTTGCTGCGCACGCTGATCGTGGGTGACACCGAAATGGCACAGAAGCTGGGTGCGCTGGAGCTGGACGAAGAGGATCTGGCGCTGTGCACCTTCGTGTGTCCGGGTAAATACGAGTACGGTCCGATTCTCCGTGAGAACCTGACCCGAATCGAGATCGAGGGCTAACCGATGGCAATCCGACAGTTTCTCGATAACATCGAGCATCACTTCGAAAAGGGTGGCAAGTACGAGCGCTGGTATGCCCTGTACGAGGCGGTAGACACCATTTTCTATTCGCCGGCCAGTGTGACGTCCACCACCTCCCATGTGCGCGATGGCATTGACCTCAAGCGCATCATGATCACGGTATGGCTGTGCACCTTCCCGGCCATGTTCTTCGGCATGTGGAACATTGGCTTCCAGGCCAACAACTTCCTGGCGGCCAATCCGGATGCCATGGTGGCCGACGGTGGCCTGCGGGCGGCCTTCATCCAGGCGCTGGCGGTGACCGGCTCGGGTGCCGGCATCTGGGACAACTTTGTCTATGGCATGGCGTACTTCATTCCCATCTACTTCGTCACCTTCGCGGTTGGCGGTTTCTGGGAAGTGCTGTTCGCCACCGTCCGTCGTCATGAGGTGAACGAGGGTTTCTTCGTGACCTCCGTGCTGTTCGCACTGATCTGTCCACCCACTATCCCGCTCTGGCAGGTGGCCCTGGGCATCACCTTTGGTGTGGTGATCGGCAAGGAAGTGTTTGGCGGTACCGGCAAAAACTTCCTGAACCCGGCCCTGACCGGTCGTGCGTTCCTGTACTTCGCCTACCCGGCGCAGATCTCCGGTGACACCGTATGGACCGCCATTGACGGATTCAGCGGCGCCACCGCCCTGAGCTGGGCGGCGTCCGGCGGCCTGGAGGCCCTGGAGCAGAACATCGGCTGGATGAATGCCTTCATGGGGAACATCCAGGGTTCCATGGGTGAAACCTCCACCCTGGCGATCCTGATTGGCGGCTTTATCCTGCTGGGCATGAAGATCGCCTCCTGGCGCATCGTCGGTGGCGTGATGATCGGCATGATTGCCACCGCGCTATTGTTCAACGTCATCGGTTCCGACACCAATCCCTTCTTTGGCGTTGGCCCGGAATGGCACCTGGTGATGGGCGGCTTTGCCTTTGGCATGATGTTCATGGCCACGGATCCGGTATCCGCCGCCATGACCGACACCGGCCGCTGGTGCTTCGGCATCCTGGTAGGGGTAATGACCGTGCTTATCCGTGTGGTTAACCCGGCGTTCCCGGAAGGCATCATGCTGGCCATCCTGTTCGCCAACCTGTTCGCACCGCTGATGGATCACTACGTGGTTCAGGCCAACATCAAACGGAGGCTTGCCCGTGGCTAAACCCAAAGATACTGTCTCCAGAACCCTGTTGGTGGCGCTGGTACTGAGCATCGCGTTCTCGGTTGTCGTGTCCACCGCTGCCGTGATGCTGCGTCCGGCACAGATCCAGAACCAGAACCTGGACATCAAGACCAACATCCTGGCCGCGGCTGGTATGCTGGAACCGGGGACCAGCGTGGACGAGATCGAAGAGCAGTTCGCCCGTTTCGAGGTGCGACTGGTCGACCTGGACACCGGCAGGTATGTGGAACCGTCCGCCGTGGGTGTCGAAGACCCCATGAAGTACGACATGTACAAGGCCGCTTCAGACCCCGAGATGTCCACCAACATCCCGTCCAGTGAAGACAAGGCCGGCATCAAGCGCCGTCCCAATGTCGCCAAGATCTATACCCTGAGTGAAAATGGCGAACTCACCCGTGTGGTGCTGCCCATCCACGGTTACGGTCTGTGGTCCACGCTCTATGGTTTCGTATCACTGGAAGGCGACCTGAACACCATCGAAGGCCTGGGGTTCTATGCCCACGCGGAAACCCCCGGCCTGGGTGGCGAAGTGGATAACCCCCGCTGGAAGCAGCAGTGGGTCGGCAAGGAACTGTATGGTGAGGATATGTCCGAGCCGCAGATCCAGCTCGTCAAGGGCGGGGTCAGTTCCGATGCCCAAGACCGGGAGCACAAGGTCGATGCACTGTCCGGGGCAACCCTGACCAGCCGTGGCGTCCAGCAACTGGTGAACTACTGGATGGGCGACCGCGGATTCGCGCCGTTCCTGCAAAAACTTCGTGAAGGGGAGGTCTGATCATGGCAGACGCTTCAGCCAAACAGGTTCTCTTCGAACCGATCTTCAGTAACAACCCCATCGCGCTGCAGATCCTCGGTATCTGCTCCGCGCTGGCGGTGACCACCAGCCTGAGCGTGACCATCGTCATGTGCCTGGCGGTTATTGCGGTTACCGGCTTTTCCAACCTGGCGGTATCGCTGGTTCGCACGCAGATTCCGGGCAGTATCCGGATCATCGTGCAGATGACCATCATTGCCTCCCTGGTTATCGTGGTGGACCAGATCCTCAAGGCCTACGCCTATGAGATTTCCAAACAGCTGTCGGTGTTTGTGGGTCTGATCATCACCAACTGCATCGTGATGGGCCGCGCGGAAGGCTTCGCCATGAACAACCCGCCGCTGCTGAGTTTCCTGGACGGTATCGGTAACGGTCTCGGGTACTCGGTGATGCTGCTGTTCGTGGCCTTCTTCCGGGAGCTGATCGGCGCCGGCTCACTGTTCGGCTTCACCCTGCTGCCGACGGTGAACGAAGGCGGCTGGTATGTGCCCAACGGCCTGTTGCTGCTGCCGCCGAGTGCCTTCTTCATCATTGGTCTGGCGATCTGGGGCCTGCGTGCCTGGAAGCCGGAGCAGGTTGAGGAGCCGGAGTACAAGATGTCCCGCCACACCGCCAAGGAGGCCTTCTGATGGAGCACTATATCAGTCTGATTCTGAAGGCCATCTTCGTTGAAAACATGGCACTGGCCTTCTTCCTGGGGATGTGTACCTTCCTGGCCATTTCCAAGAAGATTGAGGCCGCCGTGGGTCTGGGTATTGCCGTGGTGGTGGTACTGACCGTCACCGTGCCGGTGAACAACCTGCTGTATAACACCATCCTGCGTGAAGGGGCCCTGGAGTGGGCGGGTCTGCCCAACGTGGACCTGAGCTTCCTGGGCCTGCTGACGTACATCGGGGTGATCGCCGCCATCGTACAGATTATGGAAATGGTGCTGGACAAGTACATTCCGGCCCTCTATGCCGCGCTGGGTGTATTCCTGCCGCTGATTACGGTGAACTGCGCCATCCTGGGTGCGTCGCTGTTCATGGTGGAGCGGGACTACACCTTTGGCGAGAGCCTGGTGTACGGCTTTGGTGCCGGCGTGGGCTGGGCCCTGGCCATTGTCGCCCTGGCCGGCATCCGTGAGAAGCTGAAGTACAGCGACGTTCCCGAGGGCCTGCGTGGCCTGGGCATCACCTTCATTACGGTGGGTCTGATGTCCCTGGGCTTCATGTCCTTCTCCGGCATTTCCCTGTAAACAACCCGGTGATTCGGTTTAACGAAAAGGCGAGACCATGAATACAGAAATTATTCTCGGCGTGGTCATGTTCACCGTTATCGTTCTGGCGCTGGTGGCGATCATCCTCGCCGCCCGCTCCAAGCTGGTAAGCACCGGTGATGTGACCATTGAGATCAACGATGACCCCGAGCACACCCTGAAGACCAGTGCCGGCGGCAAGCTGCTGGGCACCCTGGCCAACAGCGGTATCTTCCTGTCCTCCGCCTGTGGCGGCGGCGGGACCTGTGCCCAGTGCAAGTGCAAGGTATTCGACGGCGGCGGCGCCATGCTGCCCACCGAGAAGACCCACTTCACGCCCCGGGAAGAGAAGGAAGGCTGGCGCCTCTCCTGCCAGGTACCGGTGAAGCAGGACATGAAGATCGAGGTGCCGGAAGAGTTCTTCGGCGTGAAGAAGTGGGAGTGCGAGGTGGTGTCCAACCACAACGTGGCCACCTTCATCAAGGAACTGGTACTGAAACTGCCGGAAGGCGAGGAAGTGGACTTCCGCGCCGGCGGTTACGTCCAACTGGAATGCCCGCCCTACGAAATTCCGTTCAAGGATTTCGTGATCGAGGAGGAATTCCACGAGGACTGGGACAAGCACGATATCTGGCGCTACAAGGCCATTAACAAGGAAGAGACCATCCGCGCCTACTCCATGGCCAACTATCCGGAAGAGAAGGGGGTTCTCAAGTTCAACATCCGGATCGCCACGCCGCCTCCCGGGACCGACCATCCGCCGGGCATCATGTCGTCCTACGTGTTCAACCTGAAACCGGGCGACAAGGTCACCGTGATGGGGCCATTCGGGGAGTTCTTTGCCAAGAAGACCGACGCCGAAATGGTGTTTATCGGGGGTGGTGCCGGCATGGCGCCCATGCGCTCCCATATCTTCGACCAGCTCAAGCGCCTCAAGAGCGATCGCAAGATCAGCTTCTGGTACGGTGCCCGGAGTGTCCGCGAGATGTTCTACGTGGAAGACTTCGACATGCTGCAGCGTGAGAATGACAACTTCGAGTGGCATGTGGCCCTGTCGGACGCGCTGCCCGAGGACAACTGGGAAGGCCCCACCGGGTTTATCCACAACGTGCTGTACGACAACTACCTGAAGGACCACCCGGCTCCGGAAGATTGTGAGTACTACATGTGTGGGCCTCCCATCATGAACGCCTCCTGCATCAAGATGCTGAAGGATCTTGGTGTGGAAGACGAGAACATCATGCTGGACGACTTCGGGGGTTAAAAGACACTGATGACATCCAGCGTGTCCCGACCCGTCAGGGTGACCCTGGTCAGCATCCTCTGGGTGCTGGCCGTGGCCGCTCTGGCGGGTTGTTCGTTTGAGTCCGAGGAAAAGGTCTGGGAAATCTCCGGCCCCATCTTCGGCACCCAGTACCATATTAACGTCGTATTGACCGACGACAGGGAAACCCTTGAAGATCTGTCGCAAGGTATCGAGGCAACCCTTGAATCGGTGGATGCGGCCATGTCCACCTGGCGGGACGATTCGGAACTGAGCCGCTTCAACCAGTTGGAGGACCAGGGCGACTGGACCCCGGTATCCGGCGAGCTGTTCGAGGTGCTGGAAGCCGCCCAGACGGTGGCGGATGAATCCGGCGGTGCCTTTGACATTACCATCGGACCGGTGGTGAATCTGTGGGGCTTTGGCCCGGAGGCGCGCCCCGAGGAAATACCGGACGACGCGGAACTGGAAGAGCGCCTGTCACGGACCGGATTCCGCTTTCTGGAACTGGATCCGGTGAAACAGGCTATCCGCGCGGAACAGCCGCAGTACCTGGATCTGTCCGGTATCGCCAAGGGCTATGGTGTTGACGCCGTTGCCCGTTACCTGGAAAAGCAGGGTATTGACCGGTACCTGGTGGAAATCGGCGGTGAGGTCCGGGTCAACGGGCGCAAGCCGGACGGCTCCGCCTGGCGGCTGGCGGTGGAACAACCGGTGGAGAATGCCCGCCGGATCAACCGGGTGATCGCCATGGACCGGAATGGCATGGCCACCTCCGGCGACTATCGTAACTATTACGAATCGGACGGTCAGCGCTATTCCCATACCATAGACCCGGCTACCGGGCGTCCGGTGGGCCATCGGCTGGCCTCGGTCACGGTGATTGCGGAATCGTCGATGATGGCCGATGCCTGGGCCACGGCCTTTACCGTGATAGGCTATGAAGAGGGCTACCGTCTGGCCCTGCGGAAAAACCTGGCGGTGTATTTTATCGTGCGCGAAGGGGAGGGGTTCAAGACCTACCATACCCCCGCCTTCGCCACCTATCTGATTGAGTGACAGGAGGTAGTCATGGGCACCTTTCTACTGGCACTGCTGATCGTTGGTCTGCTGGTGGCGGCCATGTCCGTCGGCGTGATCTTCGGACGCAAGCCCATTTCCGGCACCTGCGGCGGCCTTGGTGCGGCGGGTATTACCGGGCCCTGCGAAATCTGTGGGGGTGACACCAGCAAGTGCGAGGAAAACACCGGGTCCGCCGATGCGGATACCAGGGACCTTGCCTATGATGCCACGCAGGCCGCCCGGGGTAGCCGCCGCCCGTCCTGAGCGCGAGTCGTCGAAAACAGACAACAACTTCATGCCCTGGCCGCGAAGCGTGAGCCTTGCCGTCGGGGCTTCCCTCTTGACCACGCGATAAGGAGTGACAGTCCTGATGGCAGAACATCATTATGACGTTGTGGTGATCGGCGCCGGCCCTTCCGGCGAAGGCGCCGCCATGAATGCCACCAAGCACGGCAAGCGCGTCGCAATCATCGAAGACAAGCCCAACGTCGGCGGCAACTGCACCCATTGGGGCACCATCCCGTCCAAAGCCCTCAGACACTCCGTCAAGCAGATCATCACCTTCAACACCAACCAGATGTTCCGGGATATTGGCGAGCCCCGCTGGTTCTCATTCCCCCGGGTGTTGCAGAATGCCCAGACGGTGATCGACAAGCAGGTCAAGCTGCGCACCCAGTTCTATGCCCGAAACCGCGTGGACCTGATCAATGGCCGTGCCTTCTTCCTGGACGGGAACCGGCTGGAAGTGCGGGGCAACAAGACGGCGGAAGTCCTCAACTTCAAGCAGGCGGTGATTGCCACCGGCTCCCGGCCCTATATGCCGCCCGATGTGAACTTCCGCCATCGCCGCATCTACAACAGCGATACCATCCTCAACCTGTCCCACACGCCCCGTACACTGATCATCTATGGCGCCGGTGTTATCGGGTCGGAATATGCCTCCATCTTCGCGGGCCTGGGGGTCAAGGTAGACCTGATCAATCCGGGCAACCGACTGTTGTCGTTCCTTGATGACGAGATCTCCGATGCCCTCAGCTACCACCTGCGTAACAACGGTGTGCTGGTGCGTCACAATGAGGAATACGAGTCCGTGGACGGCGACGATCATGGCGTGGTGCTGTCCCTCAAGTCCGGCAAGAAGATCCGCGCCGATGCCTTCCTGTGGTGTAATGGCCGGGCGGGCAACACCGACAGTCTTGGGCTGGAGAACCTGGAACTGGAGCCCAACAGCCGTGGCCAGCTACAGGTGGATGAGCATTACCGGACGGCGGTTCCCAACATCTACGCGGCGGGGGATGTTATCGGCTGGCCGAGCCTGGCCAGTGCCGCCTATGACCAGGGCCGTTCAGTGTCCTCGGACATCGTGCAGGATGAGTATTTCCGCTTCGTCTCCGATGTGCCCACGGGTATCTACACCATCCCGGAAATCAGTTCGGTGGGCCCCACCGAGCGGGAGCTGACGGAAAGCAAGGTGCCCTACGACGTGGGGCAGGCGTTCTTCAAGGACCTGGCCCGGGCCCAGATCACCGGCGAGAAGGTGGGCATGCTGAAGATCCTGTTCCACCGGGAAACCCGGGAAATCCTGGCGATCCACTGCTTTGGTGACCAGGCCGCGGAAATCGTGCACATCGGCCAGGCCATCATGAACCAGGAAGGGGAGGCCAACTCCCTGAACTATTTCATCAACACCACGTTCAACTACCCCACCATGGCGGAAGCCTACCGGGTGGCGGCCCTCAACGGTCTTAACCGTATCTTCTAGGAATCTGCCGGCTGGATGTGCGGTCACCCTTACCGGGGGTGACCCTTGCCAGGAGCGGGTTTATACCGCCGCGCCCTGACCCCGGGACGGGTCGTGTTCCGGCTCGGACGACGATGACGGTAACCGCACCCTGCGGTTATCGAAATAGATCCGGGTGCTGGTGGGGAAGTCGGTGATAATGCTGTTTACCCCCATGTCCTCCATCAGCAGCATGTCGTGGATACGGTTGACGGTCCACACCGACACCTGCATGTCGAGGCGCTGGGCCTGCCTGACCATGTCCCGGGAACAGATTCGCCAGCTGGGCACCAGGTAGCTGCACCCCAGGCGTTTTGCCGTGGCTACGGGTCTGGGGAAACGACGGCTGGCGACATAGCCGGTGTGGATCTTCCGGTTGCGACGCTTGATCTCCTGCAGGAACCAGGCATCGGAGGAGGTGACCACCACCATTTCGAACAGCTGGCGTTTCTGGATCAGCTCGGTGAGCCGGTTGCACAGGATGTTGAGACGGCTGCGGGCATCGGGTTTGACCTCCAGCTGGTAGTGGTGGACATCCGGGCAGGCATCCAGTACCTGTTCCAGCGAGGGAATACCCGTTGGTTCGGGCCAGGGGGTGGTCTGGTGGCGGGCGTCCATGGCAGCGAGCTGGGCCGCGGTGTGGCTGGCAACCTTGCCCGCCTGGCCGGTGGTCCGGTCAAGGGTCATATCATGGATAACCACCGGCACTCCGTCCGAGGATAGCTGGACGTCCAGTTCAAAGTGCCGAATGCCGTGGCGGTAGGCGGTCTCGAATCCCGGCAGTGTGTTCTCCGGGGCCTCCCCCCGTGCACCGCGATGACCGTAGATGATCATGTTGCTGACGTTACTCCCGTCTTTCCGTAAAGGGCCTGGCGTTTCTTCCAGAGCTGGTGGCACTGGCTGACATCTTCAAGGTAGGCGGGCAACTCCTCCATCAGTAGTGCCTGGGGCCCGTCCACCAGGGCTTTTTCCGGCCTCGGGTGGAAGTCCACCAGCACCATGTTGGCGCCGGCCACCACGCCCTGGGCGGTGGCGTGCATGACATCGGGGATGCCGTCCGGCGCCGTGTCACGGCTGCCCACGGAGTGTGACGGATCGATACACACCGGCATGCGGGTCAGCCGCTTCACCGTGGGCACATGGGCAAAATCCACCATGTTCCGATGCGGATTGCCGGCCTCGGTCTTCATGCCCCGCAGGCAGAAGACCACATTGGCGTTGCCCTCGCTGGCCAGGTACTCGGCGGCGTTCAGGGACTCGTTCAGGGTGATGCCGAAGCCCCGCTTGAGCAGCACCGGGTAGGTCTTCTGGCGACCGATGGCCTTGAGCAGCTCGAAGTTCTGGGTATTGCGGGTACCCACCTGGAGCATGACGCCGGTTGGCCGTCCGAGCTTTTCCAGGCATTCATCGATTTCCTCGATGTGGCTTTCATGGGTGATTTCCATGGCGACCACCCGGATATCGTGCTTGCCGGCGGTCTCGAACACCCAGGGCAGGCAGCTCTTGCCGTGGCCCTGGAAGGAATAGGGGTTGGTGCGGGGCTTGTAGGCGCCCATGCGGGTACAGTGCTGGCCCTGTTCGCTCAGGGTCCGCATCATGATTTCCACGTGCTCCCGGGTATCCACGGCGCACAGGCCGGCAAACACGTTCAGGTTGTCCTGGCTGAACGTCACGCCGTTATAGGTGAAGCCGGACTGGCGCCGGTCGTCCCGGTGCCGGCCGAGGATGCGATAGTCGTCGGAGATGCGGATCACCCGTTCCACGGCGGGCAGGGCTTCGATCTCATCCTTGTCCAGGCTTTTGGTATCGCCCAGCAGATAGAGTTCGGTAAGCCGCTGGGTGGCACCCACGACTTCGTGCACCTTGACGGCGACACCGGGCAGATTCTCCAGGAAGTGGAGTGTCTGGCGATAGTCGTCACTGTCCAGTGGTGTATCCGGATGGAGAATGGCGAGCATGACGTCCCTCCTGGGATCGTGTCAGTGGGATTGTTCGGCCCGGTGCCGTGCCTGCATGTATTCCCGGTGATTGAGGTGCAGCAGGTCCGCCATGCGACGGATCAGGTGCTCCTCATACTTGTCGATGCGGTCATCGGCCAGGGCCACCCGCCAGATGCTTTCCAGCACGGCCTGCTTCGACGCCTGGCTGAGCTGTTCGTTGAGTACGCCGGTGAATTCGTATATCGAGGTGGAGTCATCGGCGTGGTTGAGGGCATCGTCCAGTATCGACCGGGCTTCCTCCCGGGTGACCTGGTGTACGCGAACGGCGCAGTCCACGATGGTGGCCAGTTCCCGTTGGTCTTCATCGTTGTCGATCCGGGACAGCTGGACCATCAGTGCGGTGGCAGCGACGGCCAGCTGGTGGCTGTCCGGGTCGGGGGAGCCGCCGGCCTTTCCGGTGTCCGGAAACAGCATCTGGCGAAGGCGGTCTATCATCGTTGCGCTTCCTTCTGGTCAGGCCACACTGGCCAATCGGCTGACCCGTTTCTCCAGTTCAATCTGGTCGGCAGCAAAGCGGCGGATGCCCTCGGCCAGCTTCTCGGTAGCCATGGCGTCTTCGTTGGACTCCCAGCGGAACAGACGCTCGTCCATGGCGACCGGGCGGTCCTGGCTGGTGGCGTTGTCCGGGGACAGCTTGCGAGGCAATTCGCCGGAGTCCTCCTTCAGCGCCTGCAGCAGGGCAGGGCTGATGGTCAGCCGGTCGCAGCCGGCCAGTTGCTCGATTTCCCCCATGTTACGGAAACTGGCGCCCATCACCACCGTGTCGTAACTATGGGCCTTATAGTAATGGTAGATCCGGGATACCGACTGCACACCAGGGTCTTCCTCCGGTGCAAAGGCGTCCCGGTCGCTGTGGGCCAGGTGCCAGTCGAGGATGCGCCCGACGAACGGGGAGATCAGGAAGGCACCGGCATCGGCGCAGGCGGCTGCCTGTACGAAGGAGAACAGCAGGGTCAGGTTGCAGTGGATGCCTTCCTTCTCCAGCTGCTCGGCGGCGCGGATGCCTTCCCAGGTGGAGGCGATCTTGATCAGCACACGGCTGGTATCCACGCCCGCCTGGTCGTACAGCTCAATCAGCCGCCGGGCCTTGTGCACGGTGGCGGCGGTATCAAAGGAGAGTCGGGCGTCCACTTCCGTGGAGACCACGCCGGGAATCAGGTCGAGGATCTTCCGGCCCGCCTGTACCGCCAGGTGATCGGTTGCCCAGGCCAGTTGCTCCCGGTCGCTGCCGCCCTGGCGACTGGCGTAATCCACGGCCTCGTCCAGCATCGGACGGTAGGCATCCGAGGCGGCAGCCTTCAGCAGCAGGGAGGGGTTGGTGGTGGCATCCTCCGGGCGCCATTCGGCAATGGCTTCCAGGTCACCGGTATCGGCCACCACGGTGGTCATGGATTTCAGTTGTTCAAGCTTGCTGGTCATGGGTCCTGTTCCTTGTGTCTTTCTGTAGGCGTCCTGGCGCGGGTGAGGTGACATACCGATACGATAACCGGCTGTCAGGACGGGAACAAGACAGCAGAGGCTTACGGGGCTGTCAGGTGGTGGCTTCGGCCATCGGTTCGCGGACCGGTTCACGGACCTTGGACAGGGCATCCAGTACCACCTCGATACCGCTGCCGGGCCGGTGGGCGTTCTCGCTGATATGGCGCCGGAACTGCCGTCCGCCGGGCTGGCCATGGAACAGGCCCATGATATGCCGGGTGATATGGGTCAGGTAAACGCCCCGGTCCAGTTCCTCCTGGATGAACGGCAGCATGGCGCGCAGGGCGTCATGGCGGGACGCGACCGGGTCGGCCTCACCAAAGAACTCACTGTCCACGCCAGCCAGCAGCCACGGGTTGTGGTAGGCCTCGCGGCCCAGCATGACACCGTCGGTGTGGTTGAGGTGTTCATGGCATTCATCGAACGTCTTGATGCCGCCGTTGATAATGATCTCCAGCTCCGGGTAGCGGGCCTTGAGGTCGTACACCCAGGGGTACTTGAGCGGCGGAATGTCCCGGTTCTCCTTCGGGCTCAGTCCGTCCAGCACGGCAATGCGGGCATGGACGATAAAGGTCCGGCAGCCGGCCTCCGCCACGGTTTCGATAAAGTGGCACAGGTCGTCCCAGGATTCCCGCCCATCGATGCCGATACGGTGCTTGACGGTCACCGGCAGGGAGGTGGCCGCGATCATTGCCCGCACACCTTCAGCCACTTTCTCCGGATGGCCCATCAGGCAGGCGCCGATCATATTGTTCTGCACCCGGTCGCTGGGGCAGCCCACATTCAGGTTCACCTCGTCGAAGCCAAACTGCTCTGCCAGGCGGGCACAATGGGCCAGTTCCTCAGGGTTGCTGCCACCCAGTTGCAGGGCCAGGGGATACTCCCCGGCATTGTGACGCAGGAACCGTGCGGTATCCCCGTGAATCAGCGCCCCGGTGGTGACCATTTCCGTATACAGCAGCGCCCGGCGGCTGAGCAGTCGCGCCAGGTAGCGAAAATGGGGGGTGGTCCAGTCCATCATTGGCGCCACACTGAAGCGGCGGGACAGGGGAGTGCTGTTATGTACCATGAACCCGAAACGACTAGCCGATGAATGAAGGCGGCATTGTACCTTATAGACCCATCCGGTCTGTAGCGGAGTTCCGAAGACAATCTTTGCCGTTATCCGCCTGGAAAGCGCTTCACCCTTTGCTCATACCCCCATTTTCTGAAAAAATAGCCACCTCACCTTTTGGGCGCCGCTGATGACACAGAAGACGCTGCTTTCATTACGAAATCTTGGCAAAAGCTTCTCCGGCAAGACAGTACTGGATTCGCTGGATCTGGATATTGCCGACGGGGAGTTCATTACCCTGCTGGGACCTTCCGGCTGCGGCAAGACCACGCTCTTGCGGCTGCTGGCCGGCTTCGAGGTGCCGGATGCCGGACGGATTGAGCTGGCTGGGTCGGACATCACCGACCTGCCGCCGGAGCAGCGCCCCCTGAACACCGTGTTCCAGAACTACGCGCTGTTTCCCCATATGTCGGTATTCGACAATGTGGCCTATGGCCTGAAGATGGAGAAACGTCCGAAGGACGAAATCCGTCAGCGGGTGCGTGACGCCCTGGATATGGTCCAGCTCGGGGAGTATGCCAGCCGTAAGCCGCATCAGTTGTCCGGTGGCCAGCAGCAGCGAGTGGCCATTGCCCGGGCCGTGGTCAAGCGCCCGAAACTGCTGTTGCTGGATGAACCCCTGTCGGCCCTGGACTACAAGCTGCGTCGCACCATGCAGATTGAACTCAAGCGCCTGCAGCGGGAGCTGGGCATTACTTTCGTGTTCGTCACCCACGACCAGGAAGAGGCCCTGTCCATGTCGGACCGCGTGGTTGTGCTGATGGATGGGGTGGTGCAGCAAAAGGGAACGCCCCGGGAAATCTACGAACGTCCCGCCAACCTGTTCACGGCGCGGTTTGTGGGGGAAACCAACCTCTTCCCCGGCACCCTGGAGCAGGCGGACGGCGACCAGATCATGGTCAATGTCGCCGGTTACCGCCGCAGTATGGCCCGCCCCCGGTTTTCCCTGGAGACGGGGCAGTCCGTCCATGTCCTGCTGCGCCCCGAGGATATCCGGGTGCTGGAACCCGATGCCGATCACGGCTTTCCCGGCAAGGTGGTGGAGCGCAACTACAAGGGCAGCACCCTGGATTCGGTGATCCACCTGGAGGACGGCACGGAAGTGTTGGCCAGCGAGTTCTTCGATGAGGACGACCCCGCCTTCGACTACCGTCTCGGCGAACCGGTCCGTGTGAGCTGGGTGGAAGGCTGGGAATGGTTGCTGCCCATGGAAACGGCTGCCGTTGACGGGGACCCGGCGGCGGATGCTTAGGGGGCTGCGGCAACCCTTCCGTACCGGGGTGCTGGTGCTGGTCTGGTGCTGGTTGCTGGCCCTGGTGCTGGCGCCGAACCTGCTGGTGATTGCCGCCAGTTTCCTGACTCGGGACCCGGCGACCTTTCTTTCCCTGCCGGTGACGCTGGAGAACTATCGTGCCCTGGTGGACCCGCTGTACCTGGAAGTGTTCCTGCATTCCCTGTACATGGCGACGGTGACCACGCTGTTTTGCCTGTTGATCGGTTACCCCTTCGCCTGGGCACTGTCGCGGGTGGGCCGGGAGCGGCAGCTCCTGCTGATCTTCCTGCTGATCGTCCCCTTCTGGACCAACTCCCTCGTGCGGACCTACGCCCTGAAGCTGCTGATGGCCACCAATGGTCTGATCAATAACGGGCTGATGGCCCTGGGGCTGATCGACGAACCCCTGCGGATGCTGTACACCGAAGGCGCCGTCATCGTCGGACTGGTCTACCTGCTGCTGCCGTTCATGATCCTGCCCCTGTACTCGGTGTTCGATGACCTGCGCCGGGAACTGCTGATGGCCTCCCACGACCTGGGGGCGGGACGCTTCAGTACTTTCATCCACGTGGTGGTGCCGCTGACCCTGCCGGGGGTGCTGGCCGGAGTCATGCTGGTGCTGTTGCCGGCCATGGGACTGTTTTTCGTGCCGGACATCCTCGGTGGTTCCCGCAACCTGCTGGTGGGCAACGTCATCAAGAACCAGTTCCTGGATGCCCGGGACTGGCCCTTCGGCGCGGCGGCCGCGATTCTGCTGACCCTGGCCATGGCGCTGCTGCTGTTCACCCACCGGCTGAGCCAGCGGCGGCTGGGTGAGGAGAGTGACGTATGACTCGCTGGTTGCCCAGGGCCTACCTCACGCTGGTCTACCTGGCGCTGTATATCCCCATCGCGGTGCTGGTGGTGTTCTCGTTCAACGATGGTCGCACCGGGTACCGCTGGGGTGGCTTCAGCCTGCGCTGGTACGAGGCCCTGTTCAACAATAGCGCCATGATGCAGGCATTGTGGAATTCCCTCGGGCTGGCGGTATCCGCCGCTACCCTGTCCACGCTGATCGGGGCGCTGACGGCTTTGGCCCTGCACCGGTACCGTTTCCGGGGCAAGAAGGCCCTCAGGGGCATGTTGTTCGTGGTGATGATGTCGCCGGAAATCGTGCTCGCCATCTCGTTGCTTGCCCTTTTCCTGTTGGTGGGCATTGAGCTGGGCTACGTGTCCCTGTTGCTGGCCCATGTCACCTTCTGCCTGCCGTTCGTGGTGATCACCGTCATGGCGCGTCTGGCGGGGTTTGATGAGCGGCTGCCAGAGGCGGCCAGGGACCTGGGGGCCTCGGATTTCACCATGACACGGACGGTGCTGCTGCCGGTGATCATGCCGGCGCTGCTGGCGGGCTGGCTGCTGGGCTTTACCCTGAGCCTGGACGATGTGGTGGTGAGCACCTTCGTCAGCGGGCCGGGGTATGAAATCCTGCCGTTGCGCATCTACTCTATGGTGCGTGTCGGCCTGAAACCGGAAGTGAACGCGCTGGGCACACTGCTGCTGGTGTTTTCACTGCTGATGCTTGTGATGTCCCAATGGATTCTTGTGAGGAGCAAACGATGAAGAAACTGGTATTGGCTGGACTGACGACGGTCGCCCTGACCGGGTGCAGCGGTCAGGAAGAGGAGCAGGTGCTGAACCTGTACAACTGGTCCGAGTACATGCCCCAGGAAGTGCTTGATCGTTTTGAGGAAGAGACCGGCATCCAGGTGGTCTACACCACCTACGACAGCAACGAGGCCATGTATGCCCGTCTGAAGTTGCTGGATGACAGCAGCCAGTATGACCTGGCGGTGCCGTCCACCTACTACGTCAACAAGATGCGCAAGGAAGATCTGCTGATGGAGATCGACCACAGCCAGATCGAGGGCTTCGACAAGCTGGATCCGGAGCTGGTGGACCAGAGTTTCGATGAGGGCAACGCCTATTCGGTGCCCTATCTGTGGGGCACCACTGGCCTGGCCATCGACAGCAACGCGGTGGATCCGGCCGAGGTGAGTGGCTGGGCCGACCTGTGGGATGAGAAATATGACGGTCAGGTGATGCTGACCAACGACATGCGGGAGGTGTTCCATGTCGGGCTGAGCGTGCTGGGGTACTCCGGCAACACCCGGGATCCCCGGAAGATCGAGGAAGCCTACGAAAAGCTCAGCGAGCTCATGCCCGCCGTGCGCACCTTCAACTCCGACGCGCCGCGCATGCCCTACCTGGAAGGGGAGACCGATATCGGCATGATCTGGAACGGCGAGGCGGTGATGGGCAAGGACGACATGCCGTCACTGGAGTATATCTATCCGGAGGAGGGCGTTATTGTCTGGCTGGACAGCTTCGTCATTCCCAAGACCGCCGCCAACCCGGAAGCGGCCCACAAGTTCATCAGTTTCGTGCTGCAGCCGGAGATCTCCGCGCTGATCAGCGAGGAGATCGGGTACGCCACCCCCAACCTGGCGGCCCGCGACCTGTTGCCGGAAGCCGTGGCCAGCAATCGCGCCAGCTACCCCACCAGCGAGGACATGGAGAACGCGGAGTTCCAGGAGGACGTGGGCGACGACGCCATGCAGGTGTATAACCGTTATTGGGAGCAACTGAAGACTGGCGGGTAAAGTCCCGACCCGAAAAATGGTAGCATCCTCAGCTTCCATCTTTTGAGGAGCCGAAAATGTCAGTTGTGGTCCAGGCCCTGATACCGGTATTCGTGCTGATTGTTCTGGGGCACCTGTTCCGCCGCTGGCATTTTCCCGCCGACGGCTTCTGGATTCACGCCGAACGCTTTACCTATTACGCCCTGTTCCCGGCCATGCTCATCTACAAGCTGGGGCAGGCGCGCCTTCCCGCTTCCGCCTATGGTGAGATCCTGCTGCTTATTGCCGCCATGCTGGTGGCCATGACCCTGGTACTGGTGGTTATCCAGCTCATCTGGCGCTGGCCGGGGCCGGTGTATTCATCGGTGTTCCAGGGCGGCATCCGTTTCAACTCCTACGTGGGGCTGGCGGCCGCCGGCATGTTGCTGGGAGACGAGGGGCTGTCGCTGGTTGCCGTGGCGGTGGCGGTGAAGGTGCCGCTGCTGAACCTGCTGTGTATCCTGATGTTCTCGGTCACCTGTCGCCAGGGCCGGTTGCGGCTGGCACCGGTACTCAGGGCCATTGCCACCAATCCATTGATCATCGGGTCGGTGGTCGGCGTGGTCTGGAGTTTCTTCCGGGTGGGGTTCCATCCAATCCTGGCGGGCATCCTGGAACCACTCAGTAATCTGGCGTTGCCGCTGGGGCTGATGTGCGTGGGAGCGGGGCTGGAGTTGAAGGCCCTGCGTCATGCCTCGGCGCCTTTCCTGGTGTCGTCCGTGGCCAAGCTGGTGGTGTTCCCGGTGCTGACCCTGGGCCTTGCCCTGCTACTGGGGATGGATGGCACCATGGTGCAGGCGGCCATCCTGCTGGCGGCCCTGCCCACGGCAACCTCTTCCTATATCCTGGCCCGGCAACTGGGGGGTGATGCCCCCCTGATGGCCGCCATTATCAGCGGCCAGACCTTGCTGGGGATGGTCACCCTGCCTTTGTTACTCGGTTTTCTCTGGCAGGCAGTCTAGGACGGCGTCGGCCATACTCTGCTGGAAGTCGAGATAGCCCCGGGGCGTGGCCGGGATATCGCTGGCCAGCGGATCCCATACGCTGATGGGCAGCTCCACATCCCCCATCAGCGACTGCCACCACTGGCGGTCAAACTGGGGCTCGATCATCAGGCAGGCCTGCTCCGCCCGGTTCAGGCGATCCTGGACTTCCGCCAGGTGTCGGGCGCCGGGAGTGCGTTCAGGGCTCAGGGTCAGCACACCGGCAATGGCCAGGCCGTAGTGTTCCGCAAACCGTCCGAAGGCATCGTGATAGGTGAACAGGTCCAGTTCCCGGGCAAGCGCCAGTTGTTCGCGGATTGACGCCTCACGGGCCTCCAGGTCGCGGGTAAAGCCGGCGAGGTTGCGGTCGATGGTATTGGCATCCACCCCCTCCAGTTCCTTCAGGTGACCGGCGATAGTCTCCGCCATGGCCAGGGCCAGGGCAGGGTCCAGCCAGATATGGGGATCTTCACCGTCGCCGTGATCATGATGCCCGGATTCGTCGTGGTCTTGCCCGTGATCATGGTGGTCGTGTCCGTGGTCGGATTCATCCTCCGGGCCCAGGGCAACGGTACGGTCCCGGAAGTCGGGGCCGGACAGCAGGCGTGTCAGAAAGCTTTCCATGCCCGGGCCCACCCAGAACACGCGATCCGCGGATTCGAGCCGCTGCCGTTGCGAGGGGCGTAGCTGGTAGGTGTGGGGGCTGGAGCCGGCGGGCACCAGGGTGGTGACCTCCACCTCGCCGTCAGCCACCGCCCGGACCAGCAGTTCCAGTGGTTTCAGGGACGTGACCACCTGTGGCTGAGTGTCGGCGGCGGTGGATGGGCTGCTCCAGATCAGCAGCATGGTCAACAGGAGCAGGGCGGGGCGCGATAATGGTCGTGCGGGCATAGTGTTGCAGTTTCCGTTCTTGGTTAAATAAAACGTTATAATATAACAGATGATTCTGGCTGGGAAGTCATGTCGCCGGTTGCCGACGGGGCTCCATGGGATTTCAGCACAGGGTGGGTATAATGGCGCCTTTCCATTCATCCACTGCGTCAGGCAGGATCCATTAATGACTGTACGTACCCGAATTGCTCCTTCGCCCACCGGTGATCCCCATGTGGGCACGGCCTTTGTCGCCCTGTTCAACCTGTGTTTCGCCCGCCAGCACGGTGGCCAGTTTATCCTCCGCATCGAGGACACGGACCAGGCCCGCAGCACGGCGGAATCGGAGCAGGACATCCTGAACGCACTGCGTTGGCTGGGTCTGGAATGGGACGAAGGGCCAGATGTGGGCGGCCCCCACGGTCCTTACCGCCAGTCCGAACGCAAGGATTCCTACGCCAGCTATGCCATGGAGCTGGTGGAGAAGGGCCATGCCTTCTATTGTTTCCGCACCCCGGAAGAGCTGGAAGCTATCCGGGAAGAGCGCAAGGCACGGGGCGAAAATCCGGGCATCAAGGGCGACCTGGAATTGCCGGAAGAGGAAGTGAAGCGTCGCCTGGAAGCCGGCGAGCCCTATGTCATCCGCATGAAGGTGCCGGATGAGGGCGTCTGCGAGATCGATGACATGCTTCGAGGCACCATCGAGATCGACTGGGCCCAGGTGGACTGCCAGATCCTGCTGAAATCTGATGGCATGCCCACCTATCACCTGGCCAATGTGGTGGATGACCACCAGATGGCGATCACCCATGTCCTGCGGGGTGAGGAATGGATCAACTCGGCGCCCAAGCACAAGCTGCTGTACCAGTATTTCGGCTGGGACATGCCGGTATTGTGTCACCTGCCGCTGCTGCGCAACCCGGACAAGAGCAAACTGTCCAAGCGCAAGAACCCCACCTCCATCAACTTCTACGAGCGCATGGGCTTTCTGCCGGAGGCGGTGACCAACTACCTGGGACGCATGGGTTGGTCCATGCCTGACGAGCGGGAGAAGTTCACCCTGGAGGAGATGGTGGAGCACTTCGACATCAACCGCGTGTCCCTGGGCGGCCCGGTGTTCGATGTGGAGAAGCTGCGCTGGCTCAATGGTCTGTGGCTGCGGGAGGACGTGTCGGACGAGCAGTTTGTCGAACGCCTGCGCCAGTGGTGGTTCAACGAGGACGTCCTGCGGGCCCTGGTGCCCCATGTGAAGGGCAGGGCGGAGGTGTTCTCGGATGTGGCGCCCATGGCCTCGTTCATGTTCTCGGGCATGCTGGAGCTGTCCCCGGAGGACTTCGCCCACAACAAGCTGGAGGAGGCCCAGGTCAAGCGGGTGCTGCAGTTCGCCCTGTGGAAGCTGGAAGCCCAGCGGCACTGGAGCAAGGAGAACATCTTTGCCGACATCAAGGGCCTGGCCAAGGCCATGGAGCTGAAGATGGGCGACTTCATGTTCGCCATCTTCGTGGCCATTGCCGGTACGCCCAATTCCTGGTCGGTGATGGATTCCATGGCCCTGCTGGGCCCGGATATGACCCGGGCACGCCTGCGCCATGCCCTGAATGTGCTGGGTGGTTTTTCCAAGAAGGAAACCAAGCGGGTGGAGAAAGAGTACGCTGCGTTGATTGCAGAATGAACGATCTGGTGGCGTTTTGAACGTTCTGGACAGGGATGTTCAGAAAACTGAAAAAAATGTGTTTCAAGTGTTGACGCCCCCGGGGCGGATCCTTAATATACGCAGCCGTTGAGGGGCCATAGCTCAGCTGGGAGAGCGCAACACTGGCAGTGTTGAGGTCAGCGGTTCGATCCCGCTTGGCTCCACCAATTTCTAGTCCCCTTCGTCTAGTGGCCTAGGACTCCGCCCTTTCACGGCGGCAACAGGGGTTCGAACCCCCTAGGGGACGCCA